>JACCUU010000008.1 GCA_013811645.1 Actinomycetota bacterium
CCGGCGGATCTGACCAGTCGCTGATGACCGCGGCCGCGGCTAGCATCGGCAAGTGTCCGTCGCGGAGTCCCAGACCGATCTCGCCACCCTCAACCAGGCGCAGCGTGAGGCGGTTCAGCACACCGAAGGCCCCCTGCTCGTGGTCGCGGGCGCGGGCTCGGGAAAGACGCGCGTCCTTACCCATCGCGTTGCCCACCTCGTCGAGGATTTGAAGGTCAAGCCGAACCAGATTCTCGCGATCACGTTCACGAACAAGGCCGCGGGGGAGATGCGGGAGCGCCTGGAGCGGATGCTCGGCGCGACCGCGCGCGCGATCTGGATCCTCACCTTCCACGCCGCCTGTGGCCGCATGCTTCGACGTGAAGCGGAGCGGCTCGGCTACCGCTCGACGTTCTCGATCTACGACGACCAGGATCAGGTGCGCCTGGTGAAAGCCTGCCTGGAGGAGCTCGGGAAGGATCCGAAGCGCTTCTCGCCGCGCGGCATTCACTCGCAGATCTCGCGTGCCAAGAACGAGCTCGTCTCACCCGAGGACTACCTGGCGCGCGTCGCCTCGTTCTGGGATCAGACCGTCGCCGAGGTGTACGAGCTGTACCAGCGCCGGCTGCACGCCTCGAACGCCGTCGACTTCGACGACATGCTCATGCTCACCGTGCAGGTCTTCGAGCGCTTCCCGGAGGCGCTCGCCCACTGGCAGAAGTCGTTCCGTTACATCCTCGTCGACGAGTATCAGGACACGAACCACGCCCAGTACCGTCTGCTACAGCTCCTCGGCGCCGAGCACGGAAACGTATGTGCCGTTGGCGATCAGGATCAGTCGGTGTACGGCTTCCGCGGGGCCGACATTCGCAACATCACGGAGTTCGAGTCGGACTTCCCCGGGACGCACGTAGTCACGCTCGAACAGAACTACCGCTCGACGAACTCGATCCTGCGAGCGGCCAACGCGGTCATCGAGCAGAACACCGAACGGAAACCGAAGCACCTGTTTTCCGACCTCGGCGAAGGCGAGCCGGTCCACGTTGTCGAGCTCGAGGACGAGCACTCGGAGGCCCGCTTCGTCGCCGCCGAGATCGCGGGGCTCATCGACCAGGGGCTCTCCGCCAGTGAGATCGCGGTCTTCTACCGAACGAACGCGCAGTCACGGGTGCTGGAGGACGTGCTCGTGCGCCAGGACGTGCCATACCAGGTCATCGGCGGGCCTCGGTTCTACGAGCGGGCGGAGATCCGGGACGCGACCGCGTATCTGGCCGTCCTCGTCAACCCGAGCGACGCCGGCTCGCTCCTGCGCATCGCCAACCGGCCCCGGCGCGGCATCGGCGATACCTCGCTCGCGCGTGTCGTGAGCCACGCGGACACGACCGGCCGCACGCTCTGGGAAGCGCTCGCAGATCCGGAGGCGGCCGGAGTGACCTCTGCCGCGTGCCGCGCGATCCGCGGGTTCCGGTCGACGATGGAGTCGCTGATGGCGCAGGCACAGGATCTCCCCGTGGACGAGGTCCTCGAACGGATGCTGGAGAAGACCGGAATCCTGGACACGTACGAGGCCGAGCGGACGATCGAGGCGCGCGGGCGAATCGAGAACCTGCAGGAGCTCGTCGGCGTCGCCCGCGAGTATCGGCAGCAGACGGCTGATGCGTCGCTGGCCGGCTTTCTCCAGGACATCTCCCTCGTCTCCGACCAGGACACGATCGCCGACGACCGCGGCCTCGTCACGCTCATGACCCTGCACAACGCGAAGGGCCTCGAGTTCAAGGCCGTGTACGCGATCGGGATGGAGGAGGGGATCTTCCCGCACATGCGCTCGATCGAGGAGCAGGGCGTGGAGGAGGAGCGCCGGCTCTGTTACGTCGGCATGACCCGCGCGATGGAGCGCCTGACGATGACGCACACCCTTTCTCGCTCGCTCTGGGGGCGCCGGAGCTACAACCTCTCCTCGCGCTTTCTCGACGAGCTGCCGCGCGAGGTGGAGCGCGAGCGGCTGAAGCCGTCCTCCTGGGCGAGCTACGGATCGCCGGCGAGCGCCGCGGCACGGGGAGGCAACCCCGGGCTGTCCCTCTCGACGGGCGACTCCGTGCGCCACGCGTCGCTCGGGGAAGGCGTCGTTACGGCGCTCGAGCCCGGAGGCGTTGTCACCATCCGCTTCGCGGAGGACGGCACGGAGCGGAGGCTCATGGTCGAGTACGCGCCTCTCGAGAGGATCGCGGAGTGAGCCTCGAATACCGAAGCCCCAGCGCCGACGAGTTCGCGACCGTCCTGAGTACGGCCGCTGCGGCGTTCGGCGAGGAGCCGAAGGAGGACGACATAGAGCGGCAGCGCCGTTTCATGCCGCTCGATCGCGCGCTCGCAGGGTGGGATGCCGGCAAGCCCATCGGGGTCACCGCTTCCTACCCGTTCGAGCTGACCATTCCGGGCGGCCACGTGCCGGCCGCGGGCGTGACCTGGGTCGGTGTGCTGCCGAGCCATCGGCGGCAGGGCGTGCTGCGGGAGTTGATGCGCCGCCAGTTGGACGACGTTCACCGGCGGGAGGAGCCGCTCGCCATCCTGTGGGCATCCGAGTCGGTGATCTACGGCCGCTTCGGTTACGGAATGGCTGCTCCTGCGACAGAGCTCGACGCAGAGCGCGCCGCCTTCGCGTTGCGGAACGATCCGGGGACGCGGGGTTCCGTCCGGCTCCTCACCGCGGACGAGGCTGCCGAGGTCTTTCCCCCGGTGTACGAGCGAGTTCGCGTAGAGCGACCTGGCATGCTGGGCCGCAACGCCGAAGCCTGGAAGTACAGCCGGCTCGCGGACCCCGAGCATTGGCGGGAGGGCAGCGGTCCGAAGTTCTACGCGCTGCTCGAGATGGATGGCGAAGCCGTTGGTTACGCGCTCTACCGGATCGCCTCGAAGTGGGAGGGCGGAACGCCGAAGGGTGAGGTTCGCATCGTCGAGGCGCTCGCCACGTCCCCGGAGGCGACGGCCGAGCTCTGGCGCTTCCTCTTCGGCATCGATCTCGTCGTCAAGGTGAAGTCGGACGCCGCTGATCCGGCATGGCCGCTCTTCTTGATGGCCGCCGATCCTCGGCGCCTGCACATCTCGGTGTCGGACGGGCTCTGGCTGCGCCTGGTCGACCTCGAAGCCGCGCTGCGGGCGCGCTCGTTCGCAGCGGGCGATCCGGTCGTGCTCGAGGTCACCGACGAGATGCTTCCGCGAAATGCCGGCGGCTGGTCGGTCGGAACGGAAACCGGTCGAAGCGAGCAGGAGCCCGATGTGGCCCTCGACATCGCCGACCTGGCGTGCGTCTACCTCGGCGCGTTCTCGTTCGAGCGGCTCGCTGCCGCCGGGCGAGCGCGAGAGCTCAGGTCGGGTGGGCTCGCGCGCGCGACCGCGCTCTTCGCGACTCCGCTGCCGCCGTATTGCCCGGAAGGATTCTGAGGGTGGTTTCGAGCCTGGGAAACACCCGGTGACCGTCACCCGTTGCACCGTCACCAGCTACTAGAGTCCTCCGGCCGCCACGTCCGAGAGCTCGCAGGGAGGAACAAGGGATGGCCTACCGCATTCGACCGTGCCGCTCGCTGGACGAGCTCGGCCAGGCGGCGGGCGCGATCGGTCACTACTTCGGCTGGGTTCCGACGGACGAGGAGGTCGAGCGGTTCTCGCAGGTGATTCCGCCAGAGCGGATGCACGCGGCCTTCGACGGCAAGGAGATCGTCGGCGGGGCAGGGGTGTTCCCGTTCGAGATGACGGTTCCGGGTGGACCGGTGCCGTGCGCAGGCGTCACCGTCGTCGGAGTGCTCCCTACGCACCGGCGCCGTGGCCTCTTGTCCCGGATGATGCGTGCGCAGATCGACGACATCCATGCGCGGGGTGAACCATTCGCGGCGCTCTGGGCCTCCGAACCCACGATCTACGGCCGCTTCGGGTACGGCCACGCCTCACTCACGCACGAGGTCCGCCTGCCGCGGATCTGGGCGGCGTTCCGAGCGGGAACGCCCGCGCGCACCGGCCGGGTGCGTCTCATCGAGCAGGACGAGTCGCTGAGGGTCTTCCCGCGCCTCTACCAAAAGGTTGCGAGGGAGACGCCGGGATTCCTCGCCCGCTCGAAGGCGTGGTGGGAGCTTCGCCGCCTGCGCGACGATCCGTCGCGGCGTCCGCCCGGCTCCGGCCCGCTCAACCGGGCGCTGCTCGAGATCGACGGGCGTGCCGCCGGCTACGCGCTCTACCGCATCGTGCAGTCAGAGGAGGCGGGGCACTGGACGCGGACCCTACGGGTCGTCGAGGCGCTCGGGGTCGACCCGACGGCGACACGCGAGGTTTGGCGCTTCCTGCTCGAGGTCGACTGGACGGACGAGATCCAAGCCTGGCTCCTTCCGACCGATCACCCGTTGCAGCACCTGGTCGCGCGGCTCGACCGGCTCGATCTTCGGGTCGGCACAGGGCTCTGGGTGCGGCCGGTCGACGTGGGCGCGACCCTTTCGGCGCGGAGCTACCGGTCGGACAGCCGTGTCACGTTCGAGCTGCGGGACTCGTTCTGCACCTGGAACGAGGGCACGTGGACGCTTGCCGACGGGGTCGCGAAGCGGTCGAGCCGTCGTCCGGATCTTCGACTCGACGTGCAGGCGCTCGGCGCGGCATATCTCGGCGGCTTCTCGTTCGCGGAGCTCTCGCGAGCCGGCCTGGTCGAGGAGGCGTCCCGGGGCGCTCTCGCGCGTGCGGACGCGCTGTTTCTCTCGGAGCCCGCTCCGTGGTGTCCTGAGATCTTCTAGCGCTCTGTCCCTCCTTCGAGGGAATCTGCCCGGAAACGCGCAAGTTCTGACCGGTGACCGGATCCATTCAGCTGCCGGACAAGGTGCGGCGGCTATCAGTCTGGCGGCTGGCTACAGCCGCCGCCCTCCGGCACTCATCTCGAGGAGATAGCCCTTTCGGTTGTAGCGTCGAGCTCCGCGAGCCGCGAACATCCGCGGACGCATTCGCGAGGACAGGAGGACGTCGTGGACAGCCACGGTTCGGAGAGTTACTTCGTCATCGGCGAGGGACTGCTGGCAGAGAGCGAGGGGGGAAGGACGCGTACGCTCGCAGCCTCGGTCGAGGCGGAGGTGCCGCCGTTTCGCTTCTCGCGGATGGGGCCGAGCGGGGTGGACCGCCAGCTCGGCGAGCCGGGCGCCAGGAAGCTGGGCCAGTCGATGGCAGCGGGCGGAGGTGGCGCCGGGCAGATCCCGGCCGGCTTCACGTACCTCGGCCAGTTCGTCGACCACGACCTCACGTTCGACAAGACCAGTGTCATGCTCGGCGAGAATGTGTCGCCGGCGCAGCTCCTGCAAGCGCGCTCGCCGAGCCTGGATCTCGACTCGCTGTACGGGGGCGGCCCCGCGGACCCGGAGTCAGCCAAGTTCTACGAGGCCGACGGCCTCCATCTGAAGTTGGGAAAGACGCTGGCGGCCGACGGCATCCCGGCGAAGGACGGCTTCGACCTCCCGCGCGGAGCGGGCTCGAACGCGGCGCAGAAGCGGAAGGCAATATTCCGGATCCGCGGAACGACGAGAACCTCGCGGTCGCCCAGACGCACCTCGCGCTGATCCGCTTCCACAACCGCGTCGTCGACACGCTGCCCGCGTCAGTGCCACCCGCGCAGCGCTTCGCCGTCGCGCGCAAGAAGGTCATCAAGCACTACCAGTGGATGCTGCGCACCGACTACCTCCCGCGGATCTGCGCGCCGGGCGTCGTCTCGAACGTGTTCTTGAACGGGAGGAAGGCGTTCGAGGTCGGGGTTCCCGCGACCGACATGCCCACGATGCCCATCGAGTTCTCCGTCGCCGCCTTCCGGCTCGGGCACTCGATGATCCGCCGGGAGTACGACTGGAACCGGATCTTCGACGACGGCTTCGGCACCCTCGATCTGCTGTTCGCGTTCTCGGCGGGGAGCGGAGACCTCGGCGGCGGGCAGAAGCTGCCCAGCACGTGGATCGCGGACTTTCGCCGACTGTACGACTTCACGGAAGCCGGGCGCGCCGACCTCGCGGTCCCCGAGGGGAAGTTCAACCGGGCAATGCGCATCGACACAACGTTGGTCAACCCGCTCGCGGGCCTCCCGGGCTTCCCTGCTGCGGAGGGCAACCTCGCCTTTCGTAATCTACGCCGGGCGAAGATGGTCCGGCTCGCGACCGGCCAGCAGATGGTCACGTTCCTGAAGAACAAGGGCGTCACGCTGACGAAGCTCACCGACGTCCAGATCCGCGACGGGTCGAACGGCGCCGACCTGGGCGGGCTGACGCAGGCGCAGCGGACGAAGCTGCTCAAGGACACGCCGCTCTGGTTTTACCTCCTGCGTGAGTCCGAGCTGAACGGCGGGAGGCTGAAGGGCGCCGGCGCGCGCATCGTCGCGGAGACGTTCCACCGGGCGATGGAGGGCAGCCAGTTCTCGATCGTCCGCGACCCGGCCTGGCGGCCGTCCCTCGGCCCGAGCAACCAGACGTTCCGCATGGTCGACCTCCTTCTCTTTGCCTTCAAGGGGCAGAAGGCGCTCCTGAATCCACTCGGAGGCCCGTAACCGGCGGCGCGAGTCGGCTAGAATCCCGCGCTCCGGGGCGGTTAGCTCAGTTGGGAGAGCACCAGCTCGACAAGCTGGGGGTCACTGGTTCGAGCCCAGTACCGCCCACC
>JACCUU010000009.1 GCA_013811645.1 Actinomycetota bacterium
AGCCAGCCGTCGCGCTCCGTGAGCTCGAACGGTGGCGACTCCCAGAGCTCGAGCGGATCGGGCGGTTGCACGTCGAAGTGCGCGTAGCAGAGGACCGTGGGCGACGACTCCGGGCGTTCGGAGGCAGCGACCTCGCCGATGACCAGCGGCCGGCCGCCGTTCCACGGAACGACGTCCACCGAACCTCCGGCATCGCGGATTTTCTCCGCGACCCACCCCGCCGCAGCAACGACGTCGCCTGCGTGCGCCGGGTCCGCGCTGACCGAAGGAATGGCGATCAGCTCGGCGAGCTGGTTTCGAAGCTCCTCGTAGGTGGCGCTCACGGGCGCGGAGTGTAGTCGGGCGACTAGGAGCAACGATCGAAGAACGGGTAGGCGCTACGACCGTCGAGACAGTCGGCAGCGTAGATCGCGACGCCGAGATCTCCAGTCCAGAGCGAGTACCGGCCGCGGCCACGCTCCACACGGAGCCGCTTCACCTGGGCGAGTGCATGCACGGCGAAGCTGCGGGCACGGTCGAGCCAGCGCTCGTCACCGGTGCGCGCAAAGGCCTTCAGGAAGGCGTAGCCATTGCCCGCTGTCCCGTGACAGATCGACGGACCTTTCTCGAGGAGAGGCGGACCGGCGTGCCACGGCAACTCGGCGCCCGCGAGCAGGAGCTCCTCCTCGAGGTAGTCGGCGGCGGCGACGACGATCCCTGAACCGCCCGCGCACCATTGAACTCGAATCTGACCGTCTGGTCCGGGGAGGGTCGGACGGTCATGGGGCGGCCAGTTTGCGAGGCCGTGCTCGAGGACAGCCGTTCGTTCGAGGATCGCCGCGGAATCGCGCTCGAGCCGGTCGCGGCGCTGCGAGTCGAGCAGCGGCCGGAGCGCCTGCACGTTCCCGACGAGCCCGTGCGGCGGATTCAGGCTGCGGAGCTCCTGGCGGTACAGACGCTGCGTCCAGAGGCAGTCCTCCCCTCGTCGAGACCAGAGCGCGTCCGCACTCGCCTGTCAGGCGTCCCGCCAGCGTTCGTCCCCGGTCCAGTCGAGCATCGCCCGCGCCGCGATCAGCGTGCCCGGCGTGCCCCACATCACCTCCTCCGCCTCATTCGAGACGTTTGCGCGCACGCGCGCGAGGAGATCGTCGGCGAGCCCCGCGCTCGGCGCGAGCCGCCAGGCAACCAGGAGGACACCCGTCTCACCGCACAGCAGCGACGACTCGCGAGGCTCGGGGAGCTCGATCCTCATCTGGTCGGGTCTCGCCCGATAGAGCTCGAGGTTGCTCAGCGCGAGCTCGGCGAGGTCGAGTCGGGTCTCCGCGTGACCGAAGCGGCGCAGCTCGTCGAGCGCCCAGAGCACGCCGGCCGCGCCGACGTAGAGGTTCTTCATCGGGCTCGTTGCCTGCCAGCGGTCCCAGTCGTCCGCTCGCCACATGAGTTTCGGGCCGCGGAGCGCGTCATCGGTGTCGGCGACGATCTCCCGGATCTGGTCACGGACAGCGTCCGCATTCCACGGGTCCTCCGTCAGCGGCTCGAACGCTTCCGGCCGGTAGAGCACGTCGCGACTCTAGTAACGCAGCACTGCTTGAGGTCGCAGGGGCGGCGCTCGCAAGCGAGCCAAGGGCGAGCCGCGCTGGACAGTACAAACGGTACGGACAAGCGGCTCGCCCGCTGGATCGCGCAGCCGAGCGTCGTCAGGCGGTCGCGGAGGCCGGCTCCGCCGGTTGTAGCGATCGGCGACCTGCGGCCTCAGGCGACGTCGCGGACGCGCTGGGCGTCTGCGAGAGCGCGGAGCTTCTTCAGGCCCTGATGCTCGATCTGGCGGATGCGCTCCCGCGTCACGTTGAACGCCCGGCCGACCTCGTCGAGGGTCCGCGGCTGCTGGCCGTCGAGCCCGTAGCGGAGCTCGAGCACCTTGCGCTCACGCTCGGAGAGATGATCCAGGATGCCACGCAGCGCCTCGCGCTGGAGGGCGATCTCCGCCAGCTCGTCCGGGAGCGGCGTCGAGTCGTCGGCGAGGAAGTGCCCGAACTCGGATTCGTCGTCGTCGCCGACGGGCTTCTCCAACGAAACCGGGGTTTGCGCGCTTCGCCTGATCTGCTCGACCTCGCCGGGCGTCATCTCGACATCGCGCGAGATCTCCTCGAGAGTCGGCTCGCGCCCGCGCTCGGCTCGCAGCTTCCGCTCCGAGCGCAGGATCCGGTTGAGCTTCTCGACGACGTGAACGGGCATCCGAATCGTCCGGCCCTTGTCCGCGATCGCGCGAGCGACCGCTTGCCGGATCCACCAGGTCGCGTAGGTCGAGAACTTGAAGCCCTTGCGGTGATCGAACTTCTCGGCGGCGCGCACGAGCCCGATCGTCCCTTCCTGGATGAGATCCAGGAACGGAAGGCCCTGGTTCCGATAACGCTTGGCGATCGACACCACGAGCCGAAGGTTTGCCTCCACCATCGCCTGCTTCGCGGAGTGGTCGCCCCGCTCGATGCGCTTGGCGAGCTCCACCTCCTGGGCGGCGGTCAGGAGCGGGACGCGGCCGATGTCCTTGAGGAAAAGCTGGAGCGAGTCGGTCGTGATCTCGGCGTCGGCCGTCTCGGGCTCGCTCTCGACCGCCTCCTCAGCGTGGACGACGGAGATCTGAGCCTCGTCGAGCGCGGCGTAGAACTCGTCGAGCTGGCTTGGCTCGAGATCGAGCTCGTCGAGCGCGAGGGCGACCTCGTCGGCGTCGAGCTGGCCGGTCTGGAGGCCGGTCTCGAGCAGGCGCTGAGCCTCATCGGTGGCGAGGACGTCCTCGACCGGTGCTCGAATCGCCGTGCCTTCCGGTTTCCCTGCGACCAGTCCGCCCCCCTTGCTCGTCGGCGGTCACACCGTAGTCACAGGGAAGGTCGGCGTCAAAGCGCCCAACCGCGCGCGGCGACTGTCACCGCTCCTCGCCCTCACCCGCTCTTCGCCCTCGCCTGGCGGATGGTCCCGAGATAGCGGGCGGCCTCACGCGCGAGGGGCGAGCCAGATCGTGTCCGCATCGCGACGCGGAACTGCCGTGCTGCGGCATCCACGCGCCCGGTCCAGAGCAGGAGCACTCCGAGGTGGAAGCGCACGGTCGGGTCGTTCGGAAACCTGCGCGTGAGCGGGCCGAGCTGTCCGAACGCGCGCTCGGGGGCGTCCTTGTCGAACTGCCCCACCGCCGCGGCAACCAGCGCCTCCGGGTTCGCCGGAGCGCCCTGCGCCGCGCGGCGGAAAGCCTCCGCCGCCGACACCGGCCGGCCGACCCGCTGCAGACCGACACCGTAGAGGAGGAGCTCGCCGGTACCGCCTCGCGCGGCTCGCGCCCGGAGGGCGGCGACCTGGCGCGCAGGAGCGAGCTCGACGACCTCGGCCGGCGCCGCGAAGGACGGGATGAACGCAGGCAGGCCACGCGGCAAGCGAGGATGAAGGAGGTTGCCGGCAAGCACCGCGTACGGGGTGTCCGGCTCGGCCTCGATCGTCGCCCGCCACGCGGACTCCGGGTCGCCGCTTCGCGCCCACAGGCGTGCCAACCCCAGGTGGAAGTGGACGACGGCGCTCTCCGGATAGAGCTTCGCAAGCTGTTCGACGCGATCGAGCGTGCCCTCGGGCCAGGTCGCGAAAGCCTGCCCGACCTTCGCGTCGAGCGAGTCGTGCTTCGCGAAGAACGCCGTTGCCCCATGCAGCTCTCCCTTCCGGTAGAAGGCGGCGCCACGCGCGAGATCCCGTGCTTCGGGGTCGTCGCGAAAACCGAGCGCCAGCGACAACGGCGGCCGTCCCGGACGTGGCTCGGCTTCGCCGGCGACGGTGGTCGCAGATCCCCCCTCCGAGGAGAGAACGGCAGCGGCGGCGACCGCGACCGCCGCTGCGGCCGCAACCCCGACGAGGAGAACGATGCGGCGTTGGGCGCTCATCAGACGACGATAGCCGTGGCGGGCGCGAATCCGCCCACCGGCAAGCACTGACCTCGTATCGCTACAGTTCGGAAAGTAATGGCGACCTACCGAGAGCTGCTGGCACAGGTCAAGGAAGAGATCGAGGAGATCTCATCCACCGCAGCGCAGGAGCTGCTCACGTCGTCCGAACCTCCGCTCTTCGTCGACGTCCGCGAGCCGGACGAGTGGGAGGAGGGACACATCCCCGGCGCCGTGTACGTCACCCGCGGCCGGCTCGAGCAGCAGATCGAGGGTCTCGTCCCCGACAAGAGCCGTCCCCTCGTCGTGTACTGCTCGGGCGGCTCCCGCTCGGCCTTCGCCGCGAAGTCCCTCCAGGAGCTCGGCTACGAGGAAGTCGTCAACCTTTTGGGTGGCTTCACCGACTGGAAGCGGAACGGCCTCGACGTGACGGTGCCACGCGTGCTCTCTCCCGAGCAGCGCGCCCGCTACAGCCGTCACCTGCTCATCCCGGAGGTCGGCGAGGAGGGCCAGCAGCGCCTCTTGGACGCGCGCGTGCTCCTCGTCGGGGCCGGAGGTCTCGGCTCTCCCGCGTCGCTCTATCTCGCGGCAGCCGGCGTCGGCACGCTCGGCATCGTCGACGCCGACGTCGTGGACGAGTCGAACCTGCAGCGCCAGATCGTCCATTCGACCAACAGCCTGGGCGAGCCCAAGGTGCTCTCGGCCAAGCGAACGATCGAGGCGCTGAACCCGGATGTTCGCGTCAAGCCTTTCGAGGAACGTTTGACTTCCGAGAACATCGATCGCATCCTCGGCGAGCGCTGGGACGTGATCGTGGACGGCGCGGACAACTTCCCGACCCGCTACCTCGTGAACGACGCCTCGGTCTGGCACGGAATCCCGGTCGTCCACGGGTCGATCTTCCGCTTCGAGGGCCAGGCGACGGTGTTCTCGCCGGGAGACGGGCCCTGCTACCGCTGCCTGTTCCCCCAGCCTCCGCCTCCCGAGCTGGCGCCGAGCTGCGCCGAGGGCGGCGTCCTCGGTGTCCTGCCGGGGATCGTCGGCTCGCTCCAGGCGAACGAGGTTCTCAAGCTGATTCTGGGACGCGGCGAGACGCTCGCCGGCCGGCTGCTCCTGTTCGACGCGCTCGGAACGACCCTCGACGAGGTGAACGTACGGCGCGATCCCTATTGCCCGGTCTGCGGCGACAGTCCCACGATCACGGAATACGTGGACTACGTGGCGTTCTGCTCGACGCCGGTCAGCCACAGCTAGTGGTCTCTCCCGGCCGGATCCCCCGGAGAAACCACTGATGGCGGCCGTTCGTATTCCCCCGACCCTGCGGGCCGAGGTCGGCGGGCTCCGCGAGCTCGAGGCGCGCGGCGACACGATCGGCGCGGTCATCGACGACCTCGTCGAGCGCTATCCGCCGCTCGCGGGCCAGCTCTACTCGGACGGGGAGCTCGCATCCTTCGTCAACGTGTATCTCGGCGGCGAGGACATCCGTACTCTGGACGGCCTCGACACCCCGGTGGACGACGGCGAGACCGTAATTCTCCTGCCGGCGATGGCGGGAGGATCAGGGTCAGACCCCTGGGTCTGACCCCGGTGTGACGTCGACCGCGCCCTCGCTGCTCGACCTGATCGGCTCGACTCCGCTCGTCGAGCTCTCCCGTCTCTCGCCGAAGCCTTCGGTTCGGATGTACGCGAAGCTCGAAGGCCAGAACCCGACGGGCTCGATCAAGGATCGCGTAGCGAAGGCCATGCTCGACGCGGCCGAGGCGTCGGGCGAGCTCGAGCCCGGACGCCCGTTGCTCGAGCCGACGAGCGGCAACACCGGCATCTCGCTCGCGCTCGTCGCGAAGCTCCGTGGCTATCCCCTCACGTGCGTGATGCCGGCGAACGTCACCGAGGAGCGCCGGCGCCTCCTCGCTCTGTACGGCGCGCAGATCGTCGACTCGCCGCCCGAGGAGGGCTCGAACGGCGCCGTGCGGCTCGCACTCGAGCTGGCAGAGCGCGATTCCTCGTTCTTCATGCCCTTCCAGTACGCGAACGCCGCGAACCCGCAGGCGCACTTCGACGGCACCGGCGCCGAGATCGCCGCCGCCCTGGAAGGCGTCGACATCCTCGTGGCCGGTCTCGGCACCGGGGGAACCCTGATGGGGGCCGGCGCGCGGCTCCGCGAGTCGTTCCCCGATCTCGTGGTCGCGGCCGCAGAGCCCTTGCCAGGGGACGAGGTGATGGGCCTACGCTCGCTCGCGGATGGTTACGTGCCACCGATCCTCGACGTCACGAAGCTCGATCGGAAGCTCCTCGTGACAAACGTGGAATCGGTCGCCGGGCTCCGCCTGCTTCTCGAGCGGGAGGGGATCTTCGCCGGCGTGTCCTCCGGAGCGGTGATCCACGCGACCTTGCGACTGGCCCGGGAGCTCGACGAAGGGGCGATCGTCTGCGTGCTCGCCGACGCGGGCTGGAAGTACCTCTCTGCCGATTTCTGGGAGTCCGACGACATCGGCGCGGCGATGGAGCGGTCGGTCTGGTGGTAGTTCCCGAGGAGATCCGGGCCGAGCTCGCCGAGCACGCCCGAGCGGAGTCGCCGAACGAGGCGTGCGGGCTGGTCGCTTTCCGGGACGGCGTCGCAGAGCGCTACATCCGCGGCCGGAACTCCGCTCGATCGCCGTACCGCTTCGAGCTAGACGTCGATCCCGAGTCCTGGTTCCTGGAGGACGATGGGTTCGAGCTCGCCGTCCTCCACTCACACATCTCCTCTCCCCCACGGCCCTCGCGAACCGACGTCGAGAACATTGGCCTCTGGGCCGGGCGGCCCTACCTGATCTACACCCTGCGCACGAACGAGCTTGCCGGCTGGCGGATCGCGGACGGGGTGATCGAGCCGCTGTCCCTCGAGTTGAGGGCTGACTGAGCCGGTCGCGAAGGAATCCTGGGGTCAGGCTTTAGCCTGACCTCGTTCTTGGGTTTTGCACTGCCGAGAACCTCAAACCGGGGTCAGGACTAGGCCTGACCCCCACCGCCACTCGCCAGCCAATCAGCCGACTTCGATAGTTCCGCTCATCGATCCGGCGTGCGGGTCGCAGACGAAATCGTAGGTCCCGGCCTCCAACTCGACCGTGAAGCTCTCGGTGCCCTCGCCGGCGACGTCCGTGGTCACATCGACTCCGCCGGGTCCGGTGAGGTGGAAGTTGTGGATGTCGGACAGGTCCTCGACCTCGAGCTCGTAGCTGCCGGCGGTCACCGAGGTCTGGTCGACGCTGATGTCGAAGCCAGGACCGACGGTTCCCTTGATCGCGCTCGCCGCGTCCCCGTCAGTCGTGGTTTCCGTGTCGGTCGTCTCGGTCAACGTGGTGGTCGTATCGTCTATCGCGTCTTCGTCGTCGGACCCGCAACCCACTGCGGCAAGGACGAATAGGGCGAGTGTCGCGGCCAGCGCGATGCGCAGAGCCTTCATGCGATCTCCTCTCTCGAGCATCTTTGACTCGACTCGACGATACGCAAAGCACGGCAGTCCGGTTCGGTTTACTAGTGGTATGGAGGTTGCGCAGATCGACCCCGGACTGTGGCGGTGGACCGGCTACCACGAAGAGTGGAAAGAGGACGTCGGATCCGTGTTCTACGAGATGGAGGACGGTGTCGTGCTCGTCGACCCGCTCGTTCCGGCCGAGGACTCGGAGCGCTTCTGGCGTGCGCTCGACGGGGACGTGCGCAGGAAGGGGAGAAACGTGCATGTGCTTCTGACGGTCTTCTGGCACGTCCGCAGCACTGCGGCGATCGTCGAGCGCTACGCAGCGCGCGTGTGGGCGCCGAACGCGTCCAGGGCAGCCGTCGAGCGCCGGTCTGGGGCCGTTACGAACGTGTTTCGGCCTGGAGACCGACTCCCGGGAGGCATCGAGGCATTCCGCTCGGCTCGCCGCAGCGAGGTCGCTTTCTGGATCCCTCAACACCGCGCGCTCGTCCCGGGGGACGTCTTGCTCGGAGATGGAGC
The DNA here is from genome assembly GCA_013811645.1 of Actinomycetota bacterium. Lineage (GTDB taxonomy): Bacteria > Actinomycetota > Thermoleophilia > Gaiellales > Gaiellaceae > GMQP-bins7. The sequence goes on from JACCUU010000009.1 coordinate 7,876, forward strand.
GGGGGGCGTTCGCATGTGCCCGGAGTCGTGGCTTCCGGAGAAGACCGGTCATCCCGAGCTCGCCAACTCGCTGCGCCCGCTGCTCGACCTGCCCGTGCGGCGGATCCTCGTGTCACACGGCGAGCCGGTGCTCACGAACGGGATCCGCAAACTCGCCGCGGCCCTGGGCTGACCGTAGACTCGACGCGCGGTGCTCTGGCTCTGGATCCTGATCGGCGTCGTCGTCCTCGTCGCGCTCTTCGCCGTGGTCGGCTACAACCGGCTCGTCCGGCTCCGAAACGAAGTGGATACCGGTTGGGCGAACATCGACGTGCAGCTGCAGCGCCGAGCCGACCTGATCCCGAATCTGGTCGAGACCGTGCGCGCGTACGCGGCTCACGAACGTGGTGTCTTCGAGCAGGTGACACGGGCTCGGGCCGCTCTCCAGCTCGCCGGCACGCCGGGGACGGCGGCGGCGGCAAATGAGGGGCTCACAGTCGCGATCGGACGACTCTTCGCCATCGCCGAGGCGTACCCGGAGCTCAAGGCGTCCGAGAACTTCCTCTCGCTCCAGGAGGATCTGACCGACACCGAGGACAAGATCTCCGCCGCCCGCCGCTACTACAACGCGACCGTGATGCGCTTCAACACGGGGGTGCAGAGCTTCCCCTGGCTTCTTGTCGCGTCCCCGCTCGGCTTCCACGCCCGCGAGTTCTTCTCGGCTCGAGGGGATACCTCGCTACCGCAGGTCTCGTTCGAAACGTGACGCTCCAGCAGCAGATTCGGGCGAACCGCCTCAAGAGCACGATCGTCGTCTTCGGCTTCGTCTTCCTTCTGCTTCTCGTGGCCGGGCTGATCGGATTCGCGTTCGACATCTCGCTCGGCGTCGTCGCCCTCGCGGGTGCCGCGCTGTACGGGATCTTCGCGCTCGTCCGCTCGCGCAGCATGGTCGCCCGGCTGACGGGGGCGCAGGAGGTCGCCCCCGAAGCGGTCAGACCTCTGCGCCGGCTGGTGGAGAACGTTTCGATCGCGGCCGGCCTGCCCGTGACACCCGAGGTGCGGATCGTGGAGGACGCGGCGCCGAATGCGTACGCGGCCGGCCTCCGTCCCGAGACGAGTTACATCGGAGTGACGACCGGGCTCCTGGCGACCATGCCGCAGCGCGAGCTCGAAGCGGTTCTCGCGCACGAGGTGGCGCACATCCGGAACCGCGACACCTATCTGATGACGATGGCGCTCGTCTTCGCGGGCGTGATCGCCCTGATCGCGGATATCGGCTTCCGCTCGATCGCCTACGGCGGACGGAACCGCGGAGGAGGCGTGCTGGTGCTCATTCTCGCGCTCGTCGGGTTCCTGCTCGCCCCGTACGCCGCGCTGCTCCTGCGTTTGAGCCTTTCTCGCCGACGGGAGTTCCTCGCTGATGCCGGCGCGGCCGAGATGCTGAACGACCCGGAGGCGATGGCCCTGGCGCTTCGCCGGCTGGAGCGCGACTCGACCACGGTCAAGTACGCGGAGGCGTCGACCGCCCACCTCTGGGTGGAGAGCCCCACCGACCGGGTCGACTCGGAGCGATCAGGAGTGCTCGCGCTCTCGAGCCTCTTCAACACGCATCCGCCGATTCAGTCGCGCATCGAGGCGCTGGAAGGAGCCGGGGGATTCCAGCTCCCCGAGGAGCTGCCCTTCGGCGAGCCCTTCGGTGTCGAGCACCGCCTGGTGGATCCTTGACGCGAAACCCCGAC
>JACCUU010000012.1 GCA_013811645.1 Actinomycetota bacterium
CCAGGGCTGCCATGTGATGGCGAAGTCGAACGACTTCGTCTTTACGAGGAGGTAGCCGAACGGCGGCGGGGTCACCGCCGCCGTCAAACCATCGCGTTTGCTCGCTAGTAGGCGGCCGTCGCCCTGCTTCTGTACCCACGAAGCAGGAGAACGAGGCCCATCAGGATCGAGATGACCCCGACGAGGATGCCGAAGATCCCGCCGACGAACATCAGCAGGATCCCGACGGCGAGGAACGCGACACCGAGGATGAGATTGAGGAGCATGGCGGGCTTTTCTCCCTCCACTCGAGGATTCCTCCACGCCGGCCAGGCGGCTCGGCGCGCTGTCGTCCTCGTGTTCGGTCAGGACTTGACGCGCCTGAATGCCTCGATCGCGCGTTCGAGGTGCTCCGGCTCGAGGGCAGCGGACATCTGCACGCGGATCCGGGCCGCGCCCTCCGGAACGACCGGGTATCCGAAGCCGGTTACGAACACGCCCTCGTCGAGCAGCCGCTCCGAGAGCGCCATCGCCTCGGCAGTCTCGCCGACGATGATCGGGATGATCGCGGCCTCACCGTCGAGCGGTGCGTAGCCGGCCTCGACGAGCATCTCCCTGAACGTCTGTGAGCGGTCGCGGAGAGTGGAGAGCAGCTCCGGGTGCTCGAGCATGACCTCGACGGCGCGAAGCGCGCTGCAGGCAACGGTCGGCGGAAGCGCATTCGAGAAGAGCTGCGGCCGCGAGCGCTGCGCCAGGAGGTCGCAGACCTCCTCGGATGCTGCGACATACCCTCCTGCTGCGCCGCCGAGCGCCTTGCCGAGCGTGCCCGTGATGACGTCGACCTCGCCGAGAAGGCCGTGGTGCTCGACCGTCCCGCGGCCCGTCTCGCCGAGCACGCCGACGCCGTGCGAGTCGTCGACGACCACGACGGCATCGTGCTCGCGCGCAAGCTCGACGATCTCGGGAAGCCTGGCGAGATCGCCTTCCATCGAGAAGACGCCGTCCGTGAGGATGAGCTTGCGCGCGTCGCTCGGCGCGGACGCGAGCGCGTCGCGCAGAGCCTGCATGTCCGAGTGCGGGTAGATGACCTTCGAAGCCGGCCGGGACAGCCGCACCGCGTCGATGATGCTCGCGTGATTCAGCTCGTCGGTGAAGATCACCGTCGATGCGTCGGTGAGCGTCGGAATGACTGCCTCGTTCGCGTTCCAGCACGAGACGTACGTCAGGGCGGCCGCGGTCCCCGAGAGGTCGGCCAGCGCCCGTTCCAGCTCGAGGTGCGGCTCGAAGGTACCGCAGATGAACCGGACCGACGCGGTTCCGGCGCCGTAGCGCTCGAGACCTTCGATCCCCGCACGCACGACCTCCGGATGAGCGGCGAGGCCGAGGTAGTTGTTGGACGAGAGCACGATCACCTCGCCTCTTCCGGCCATCTCGACGACGGGCCCTTGCGCCGAGGTCAGCGTCAGGAAGCGCTTGTAGGTGCGGGCCTCGCGCAGGGCGTCGAGCTCCGTTCCGATCTGGTCTACCAGGCTCGAGTTCATCCGCCGGCTCCGTTCGGCTCGAGGACGATCTTGCAGGCCTCGCCCGACTCGAGGAGGGCGAATGCCTCTTCGTAGCGCTCGAGCGGCATGCGCGCGGTGACCAGCGGCGCGAGGTCGACGACGCCGTGCTCGAGGAGCCAGCGCGTGGTGTACCAGGTCTCCCAGATCTCGCGTCCGTTGATCGCAGACACGGTCAGGTTCTTGAAGATGAGCGACTCGGCGATGTCGATCGTCGCGGGCCGCGCGGGGATTCCGAAAAGGACGACGTTGCCGCCGTGGCGCACGATCCCGAACGCATCCTCGATGGCCTTCAAGGCTCCGGACATCTCGAAGACGACGCCCATGCCGACTCCCTCGTTCTGCTCCGCGAACCAGGCCGGCACGTCATCGACCTCGGCCACGTTGACAACCGCGTCCGCGCCAAGCCGGCGTGCGAGATCGAGGCGATAGGGCACGTGGTCGGACGCGAGCAGTCGTCCGGCCCCGAACGCCCGCGCGATGGCGATCGCGAAGAGCCCGACCGGCCCACAACCGAGCACGGCGATCGCCCGCCCCGCCAGGTCCTGCGTCGACGTGGCGAAGACGGCATTACCAAAGGGCTCCTGGAGGCACGCGATGTGCGGCGGAAGCTTGGCGCGGTCGTTCTGCCAGACCACCGAGGACGGGATCACGGCGAAGTCGGCGAAGCCGCCATCTCGATCGACGCCGAGGATCTGCGTTCGCTCGCACAGGTGCGCCTTCCCTGTGCGGCAGTGGAAGCACACCCCACAGGTGACATGGCTCTCGGCGGACACGTAGTCACCCTCCGACACCCCATCCACGCCCTTCCCGAGGGCGACGACCGTGCCACAGAGCTCGTGGCCGAGCGTCAGTGGCGGGTTGACGCGCTCGGACGACCACTGATCCCAGCGCTGGATGTGGAGATCGGTGCCGCAGATGCTCGCCGCCTCGATGCGGACGAGGACCTCGTCCGCGCCAGGTGTGGGAACGGGAAGCTCGTCCAACACGAGCCCCCGCTCGGAACCTCGCTTGCGTACGGCGCGCATCGTCTCCACGGC
>JACCUU010000014.1 GCA_013811645.1 Actinomycetota bacterium
GCGAAGCCCGGGTCGGTCATGATCGTGGCCGGGTTCGAGTTGACGACGATCGTGCGGTATCCGTCCTCTCGCAAGACCTTCAGCGCCTGGCAGCCCGCATAGTCGAACTCGCAGGCCTGGCCGATGACGATTGGGCCCGAGCCGATGACGCACACGCTCTCGAGGTCACGTCGCGCGGGCACTACTGCTTCAGCTCCTGAACCCAGCGCGCGAGAATCGGCCAGGCATCGTGAGGACCGGGCCCGGCCTCCGGGTGGAACTGCACCGAGCGCGCCTTCAGGTCGGGGAAGTCGAGGCCTTCGACGGTTCCGTCGTAGAGCGACACGTGCGTTGCCGCCACATTCCGAGAGGGACGTACGGCGAAGCCGTGGTTCTGGCTCGTCACGAGCACGCGGCCGGTCCGCCGGTCGACCACCGGGTGGTTGGCGCCGCGGTGGCCGAACGGGAGCTTGAAGGTCTCGTGCCCGGTCGCGAGGCCGACGAGCTGATGACCGAGGCAGATGCCGAGCACCGGAACCGTGCCCAAGAGCTCACGCACCGCGTCCGTCTCCATGCGCAGCGGCTCGGGGTCGCCGGGCCCGTTCGAGAGCACGACGCCGTCGAAGCGTCGGAGCTCGTCGACCCCGGCCGTGTGTGGGAATACCGTCACCGCCGCCCCGGCAGCGGCAAGGCGGCGGAGGATCGACCGCTTCGTCCCGTAGTCGACGACGGCGACTCGTGGTGAACCCGTCTCGGAGTAGACGTACGGGTCGGGAGTCGAGACCTGCGCGACGAGCGCCTGCCCCTCCATCAACGGTTGCTCTCGAACCGCAGCGATCGCATCGACGACCGAGAGCTCGTCCTCGTTCGCGACCGCCACAGCGCGCATCGCCCCGCCGTCGCGCAGGCGCAGGACGAGCGCTCGAGTGTCGATCTCCTCGAGCGCGACGAGCCCGTGTCGCGCGAGCCACTCCGCCCAGTCGTCCCCTCCGAGCTGACGCATGAGGACTGCTCTGGCGTGTGGCCGGTCGGACTCGTTCCGCGCGTCGGCGACGCCGTAGTTGCCAACCATCGGAGCGGTGAAGCAGACGAGCTGCTCCGCGTAGCTCGGGTCGGTCACCGTCTCCTGGTAGCCCGTCATCGCCGTCGTGAACACCGCCTCGCCGAAGACCGCGCCTGGAGCGCCGACCGAGCGACCGCGAAACACCGTCCCGTCCTCGAGAGCGAGGTAGCCGACGGTCATGCGACGAACACCTCGCGGCCGTCCGCCACAGTGCGTACCACCCGACCGCGCAGCGTCTTGCCAAGGAGCCACGAGTTCGCCGAGAGCGAGCGGAACCCGTTTTCGGTCACCTTCCACTCGGCCTCGAGGTCGAGCGCGACGAGATTCGCGCGCGCGCCTGTTTCGATGCGGGGCTCCCCGAGACCGAAGGTACGCGCAGGCCCCGTCGACATACGCTCGAGCACCGTCTCGAGAGTGAGCTCGCCGGGCACGACGAGATACGTGTGCAGCGCCGCGAACGAGGTCTCGAGGCCCGTGACGCCGAACGGCGCGTCCTCGAAGGGCACGTCCTTCTCGTGACGCGCATGCGGCGCATGATCCGTCGCGACGGCGCCGATCGCCCCGTCGCGGAGCGCCTCGAGGAGCGCGCTGCGGTCGTCCTCGGAGCGGAGCGGCGGGTTCATCTTGTGATTCGGGTCGAGCGAACGGACTGCTTCGTCCGTCAGGCAGAGGTGATGCGGCGTGACCTCGGCGGTCGCGGCGACCCCCGCATCCCTCGCTCGCCGCAGGGCGTGGACCGACTCCCGGGCCGAGAGGTGCATGAGATGGAGCGGGCGCTCCTCGGCCGCTGCCAGCGCGAGGTCGCGCTCGACCATGAGGCTCTCGGCCGTCGACGGGTACGGGCCGAGTCCGATCTCGGCCGACACGCGCCCCTCGTGTGCTTGCCCGCCCTTCGAAAGCGCACGCTCTTCGCAATGAAGCGCGAGCGGGCGACCGGCGAGCGCGCTGTACTGGAGCGCGCGACGCATGAGGCCGGCGGACACGACCGGTTTCCCGTCATCGGTGAAAGCAGCCGCGCCGGCGGACGCGAGCTCGGCCATCTCGCTCAGCTCCTGCCCGCCCTGGCCCTTGCTGATCGAGGCCATGAAGCCGGTGGGCACGAGCGCGTCCACGCGCGCCCCCTCGATCAGCGCGCCGAGAACCGCCGCCGAGTCGACGACCGGCTCCGTGTTCGGCATCGCGAGAATCGCGCAGTACCCGCCGGCCGCCGCGGCCTCGGTTCCCGAGCGCAGGGTCTCCTCGTCCTCACGCCCAGGAGTGCGGAGATGGACATGCGGATCGACGAATGCCGGAGCGATCACGAGCGCGCTCGCCGCTGCAGGCTCGATCGCGGCGATGACTCCGTCCGTGACGGTGATGCGCAGGCATTCGTCGATCCCCTGCGCAGGAGCGAGTACCCGGCCTTCGAGCGTGAGCGAGTCACTTCGCCCGTTTCGCGAGAAGAGCAACTACGCCACTCCCGCCGGAATCCGCTCGCGAACTGTGGCAACCAGCACGTCGTAGAGGACCGCCATGCGCACGACGAGCCCTGCGCGCACCTGGTCGACGACGAGCGCAGCCTCCGAGTCCGCGACCTGCGCATCGATCTCGACACCCCGGTTCATCGGCCCGGGATGCATGACGACCTGACCCGGCCGCACTCGATCCGGCGTGATCCCGTACAGCGCCGTGTACTCCCGCAGCGAGGGTATGAACGCCTCGCCGGCTGACATCCGCTCCTGCTGCATCCGCAGGACGTACACCACGTCCGCTTCGGCCAGGTCTCGGATGTCGTTGGAGGTCGCGCACCCGAGCGCTTCGAGGTCACGGGACACCAGTGTCGGGGGGCCGATCAGGGTGGAGTCAGCTCCGACCAGGTCGAGCGCCTGAACGAGCGAGCGGGCGACGCGCGAGTGCAGTACGTCGCCGACGATCGCGACGTGGAGTCCCTCGAGCCGTCCGAGCGCCTCCTGCATCGCGTAGATGTCGAGGAGCGCCTGCGTGGGGTGCTGGTGCTTCCCGTCCCCGGCGTTGACGACGCTGGCGGCGCTCCAGCGCGCGACGAGCGCCGCCGCGCCGATCGACGGGTGCCGGACGACGATGACATCGGGGTCGTACGCGGACAGCGTCGACGCGGTGTCCTTGAGCGACTCGCCCTTGTCCACCGACGAGCCGGAGGAGCGAAGCGACATGGTGTCCGCGGACAGCCGCTTCGCCGCGAGCTCGAAACTGGCGAGCGTCCGAGTCGAGGACTCGTAGAAGAGATTGACGACGGTGCGCCCGCGCAGCGTCGGCATCTTCTTCATCTCGCGATCGAGCGAGGACGTCATTCTGCGCGCCGTCTCAAGAATGCGCTCGATGTCTTCACGGGCCAGGTCCGCGATGGAGAGAAGATGGCGGCGCGGGGCAGCAGGGGGACGAAGCTCACCCACCGTCATCGTCCTCCCGCTCCCGGATGAGCAATACCCGGTCGATCTCGTCAATCTCGATCAGCTCGACCTGGATCCGCTCGGTGCGCGCCGTCGGGAGGTTCTTGCCGACGTAGTCCGGACGGATGGGAAGCTCGCGATGCCCACGGTCGACCAGGACGGCGAGCTGCACGCGCGCGGGCCGACCGTAGTCCAGGAGCGCATCGATCGCGGCGCGGATCGTGCGACCGGTGTAGAGAACGTCGTCGACGAGGACGACGGTCTTCCCCTCCAGCGAGAACGGGATGCTCGTGGCGCGCACGACCGGCTGGCGACCCGGCGCCCTACCCCCGTCCCGCACGTGCACGTCGTCGCGGTGGAAGGTGATGTCGAGCGCGCCGAGCGGAAGCCCGGTGCCGCTTCGCTCCGCGACGAGACGCTTCAGCCGGGAGGCGAGCGGAACGCCACGAGTCTGGATGCCGACCAGCGCCAGCGTTTCGAGCCCGGGCCCGTCGGGATCGGCGGTGCGCTCGATGAGCTCGTGCGCGATCCGGGAGAGCGCCCTGGCGATCGCGTGCTCGTCGAGCAGAGGCGACGCAGTGGCGCGGTCGGGGACGTGCGTCGGCATCGGGCTCCTTTCCGGCCTCACTGGACCGGCTTAAAGGGTCGCGGGTAGTCTAGCCGCCCTGGCCGACGTAGCTCATCAGGCGCGGATGAAGCCGTCGGCGGCGTTCATCGTCGGTGCGATCGTGCTCCTCTCGGCGGTCGTCCGCTTCGGGGTCGCCCGCACGTTCGACGTGCCGTGGATCGCACCGGACGAGATGATCTACGGCCTCGTCGGGCAGTCGCTCTGGGAGTCGGGCACGCTGACTATCCGAGGAGGGGCTGTCCCCTACTACAGCCTCCTGACCCCCGCGCTCATCGGGCTACCGCTGGCGGTGAGCGATCTCGCCCGCGGCGTGGCGATCGCCCAAGCACTCCAGGCTCTTGCGATGTCGCTGGTCGCCGTTCCCGTCTACCTCTGGGGAAAGCCGATCGTGGGCACGCGTTGGGCTCTCGCGGCCGCAGCGCTCGCCGTCCTGCCGCCCGCGCTCTGGTACGGCGGCCTCCTGATGACCGAAGCGCTCTTCTACCCGCTTGTGGTCGCAGCGCTCCTGGCACTTGCCCGCATGCTCGAGGAGCCGACCTTGTTTCGCCAGGGCACGTTCTTGCTGATCCTCAGCTTCGCCGCGGCAGTGCGACTGCAAGCACTCCTGCTGCTTCTGGTGCTGCTCGTCGCCACCGGCTTGTTCGCGTGGTTCGGTCGATCCCTCGCGATCCTCC
>JACCUU010000052.1 GCA_013811645.1 Actinomycetota bacterium
CCTCCTTGGCCTGGACGCCCAGAAGCTGGGCCCAGCGTGGTCGCTTACGGCGCGAGTGCGGCGCGATCGCACGCGACATGGGGCCGCCCTCGCGAACCCAGCCGTAGTCGAGCGCGGCCTCGTGGCAGAGCGGGCAGACGTCGACGAACTCGACGCCGTCTGGCGAGAACCTGACCGTGTACTCCCCCTGCAGCAACGTCCGCTCGCAGACGGCGCAGGCGCGGATGACCGTCGATTTCGTCACGCGCATGGCGCGGACCCTAGCACCGTGGCGAAATATCCACAGCCGTGGAGAGAGTCGAGCATAGAAACCTCGAGAGCGGAGTCAGACTTCAGTCTGACTCCCTCCGGTCACGAATCGGCCCTGTGGCCGACGCGCGACTTCACACGCCGAGAATTCCGGTCTCGGGCACCCCATAAAGGGGCCTGCTCTCGCGCGACCGGAATCGCGTTAGCGGATTCCGGTCTGACGCATAACGTCAGTGCGTCGCGGTGGCTTCGCGCTCGCGTTTCGTCTCGTCGATCACCTTCTGTGCCACGTGCGCAGGCACCTCCTCGTAGCGGAGGAAATGCATCGAGTAGTCGCCCCGCCCGCCGGTCATCGAGGTGAGCGACTGCGCGTAGGTCAGGAGCTCGGCCATCGGAACCTCGGCGCGGATCGTCGTCATGCCCCCGAGCGGCTCCATTCCCTGCAGGCGACCCCGCCGCGAGTTCAAGTCCCCATTCACCGCCCCGACCACATCGTCCGGAACCGACGCCTCGAGCTCCATGATCGGCTCGAGGAGGACCGGGTCGGCGTTCATGTACGCGTCCTTCCACGCCATCGAGCCGGCGATCTTGAACGCCATCTCGGAGGAGTCGACGGTGTGGTACGAGCCGTCGACGAGCTGGACCCGCACGCCCTGCACCGGGGCGCCGGCAAGCTCCCCGTGGTGCATCGCCTCCTGGATTCCCTTGTTGACGGCCGGGCGAAAGCTCTGCGGGATGACGCCGCCTACGATCTTGTCGACGAACTCGTACTCACCCTCCTCGAACGGTGAGACGACGATGTGGCAGTCGCCGAACTGCCCCCGGCCGCCGGTCTGCTTCTTATAGCGGCCGTGCGCGCGCGCCTCCCGGCGAATCGTCTCCCTGTACGGGACGCGTGGCGGATGCAGCTCGATGTCGACTCCGAACCTGCGCTTCGCTCGTTCCAGCGTGACCTCGACATGCATCTGGCTCATCCCGGAGAGGATCTCCTCGCCGGTCTGCTGGTCGCGCCGAAGGTGCAGCGTCTGATCCTCCTCGGCAAGACGGCGAATCGACGTCGCGACCTTCTCCTCGTCGCCCTTCGCTTTCGGCGTGATCGCGAAGCTCATGACGGGCTCCGGGAAGCCGAAGTTCGGCACCTCGATCGCGACCTCCTTGTCCACCAAGAGGTCGCCGGTCTGCGCGTCCTTGAGCTTGGCGACGCCTCCGATGTCGCCCTCCACGTACTCGAGCGCGGGCTTGTGCTCCTTCCCCTGCAGCTCGAGGAGCGAGCCGAGCCGCTCCTTTCCCTTGCCCCGTAGGTTGACCAGAGTGGTCTCGCCGCTCACCCGGCCTTTCAGCACACGGAACAGGTTGATGCGGCCCGCGAACGGGTCGGCGACGGTCTTGAAGACGAAGACCGCCGTGGATGCGCCGCCGACGTCGATCGGCGAGCCCTTCTTCGCGGGAGAGGGAACGCCCTCCACGAGCAGATCGAGGACGGCGTGCGTCCCGAGGTTCTTGGTCGCGACACCGCAGGCGACCGGAAACACCTCGCCCTTGGTGACGGCCGCCTTCAGTGCCGACGCCACCTCGTGCGCGTCGAGCTCCTGGCCCTCGAGGTAGCGCTCCATCAGCCCCTCGTCCGTTTCGACGACGGCGTCGAGCAGCTTCTCGCGATACTCGGCGGCGACATCCGCCATGTCGTCGGGGATCGGCCCGGGCTCGCCTTCCTTCGCTCCCTCCGCGCTCGTGTAAGCGCACATGTGCAACACGTCGACGATGCCGGTCAGCTCGTGCTCGGCGCCGATCGGAATGTGCACGGCGACACACTGCGGCGAGAGCTGGGAGCGAAGCTGCTCGAGCGTGCGGAAGAAATCGGCGCGCTCACGGTCGAGCATGTTCACGAAGACGACCCGCGCAAGTCCGAGCTCGTCCCCGAGCCGCCAGGCCCGGGACGTGCCGACCTCGACGCCCATCACGCCCGACACGGTCACGAGCAGTCCCTCGACCACTCGCGCCGCGGTGCGTAGCTCGCCCTGGAAGCTCGGATCGCCGGGGATGTCGATCAGGTTGAGCTTCCGCTCCTGCCAGGTCGCGTGCGTCAACGACAACGCGATCGAGAGCTGCCGCTTGTGCTCGTCCTCGTCCGCGTCCGAGATCGTCGTTCCGGCCTCGACCGTGCCGAGCCGGTTGATCGCGCCGGACTGGAAGAGGAGCGCCTCGACGAGCGATGTCTTCCCCGTCCCGCGGTGACCGACGACGGCGACGTTGCGGATCCTGGCGGTCTCGGGCATGGGCTTCTCGTCCTCCTCGGGCTGGATTCGGGCGAAAGCTTAGTCAGCGCCCCGAGGCCGCCGACAGCGAAGGGACTAGTGCTCCA
>JACCUU010000087.1 GCA_013811645.1 Actinomycetota bacterium
GTAGCCGAGCATGTAGAACGATCGAGCGGTGCCCCACGCATCGCCCCGCTCCTCGTGAATGGCGAGTGCCTCCTCCGCATAGTGCCTCCCCGTCAGGTAGTCGTTGTTTTCGACAGCCATGCCCGCCCCGGCGTTCAGCGCATGCGCCCGCGCCGAGGTCCGGCGATCGTCGGCGGCGAGCAGAGCGTCGAATCGCCGCTGGCTCTCCGCTTGGTGGCCCCGGAGTTTCCAGAAGCGCCAGATCGCCTCCGCCAGAAGCAGGGCGAGCTCCGTTTCCCCGACAGCTCCTAGCCGATCGAGAGCTGCTCGGATGTTGTCGTGCTCTGCCTCGATCTCGTCCAGCCACTCCTTCGTCACGGGAAGATGCGGCTCGAGCCCCTGCGCGAGCGCGAGCATGTGTTCGGCATGGCGGCGGTGGAGATCGGGCACCTCGCCTGCGGCCTCGAGGCGCTCGCCGGCGTACTCGCGGATCGTCTCGAGCATCCAGTAGCGGGGTCCGAGCTCGGAGTCGCGCTTACGGAACAGGCTCTTGTCGAGAAGCGACTGCAGCGTGTCCGGCTCCGCGTCCACGACCTGCTCCGCCGCCTCGTAGCCGCAGCCTCCGGCGAAGACGGAGAGACGGGCGAAGAGCTGTTTTTCGTCCTCGCCCAGAAGGTCGTACGACCACTCGATCGTCGCTCGCAGGGTCTGCTGGCGCGGATCGGCGTCGCGCTCTCCCTTGAGCAGGTCGAGGCGCTGCGAGAGCCGCTCGAGCAGCTGCTTCGGGCTGAAGAGCGCCGTGCGGGCGGCGGCGAGCTCGAGCGCGAGCGGGAGCTCGTCGAGGCGGAGACAGAGCTCCGACACGGCATCGCTCGTGGCGAAGGAGGGATCGACGGCACGGGCGCGGGCCATGAAGAGTGCCGTCCCGTCGCTCTCGGCAAGCGGCGGCACCGGGTAGGTCTGCTCGCCCTGGACGCGTAAACGCTCCCTGCTCGTGACGAGGAGCTCGAGCTTGGGGCAGGCGGCGAGGAGGTCGGCGAGCTCGGCGCCCGCCTCTACGACCTGCTCGAAGTTGTCGAAGAGGCAGAGCATCTCCTTGTCGGCGATGTGCTCGGCGAGGCCGTTCTGGGAGCCGACGGCCTGCGCCATAGTCTCGAGAACGAGTGTGGGGTCGCGCAAAGGGGCGAGTGGCACCCAGAAAACCCCGTCCGGGAAGGCGTCGGAAGCCTCTGCCGCAGCCTGCAGCGCGAGCCGGGTCTTCCCGGTCCCGCCTGGCCCGGTCAGAGTCAACAGGCGCGTGTCGTCGGACGAGAGGAGCTCGATGACTTCCGCGAGCTCCTGCTCGCGCCCAAGGAAGGGCGTCGCCGGAATGGGAAGATTCGTTCGGTAGAGGGACTTCAGGGCCGGGAACTCACCGTCCCCGAGCTGGAAGATGCGCTCGGGGGCGGAGAGGTCCTTGAGCCGGTGCTCTCCCAGGTCGCGGAGAGAAACGCCTTGTAACAGACTGTTACTTGGCTCTATCAGCGCCGCCGTCGAGGAGGAGAGGAGCACCTGTCCGCCATGGCCACAGGCGGCGATGCGTGCTGCCCGGTTGACATCGCCACCCACATAGCCCTCTTCGGCCAGGAAGGGCGTCCCCGTGTGCAAGCCCATACGCACGCGGATCGGTCCGGAGCCAAGCCCCGCGAGCATCTCCTGGACAGCGACGAGCGCAGCCGGCGCGGTCGGAAAGGCGACGAAGAAGGCGTCTCCCTGGGTGTCGACCTCGACCCCGTGGTGAGCTTGGAACGCCTCGCGCAGGACGCGGCGGTGCTCGGCGAGCGTTCTCGCATAGCCCTCCGCCCCCAGCTCGTGCAGGAGCTTCGTCGAACCCTCGACGTCGGTGAAGAGGAAGGTGACGGTGCCGGAGGGGAGGTCGTTACGCATCGGGCTCTGTGTCGAGGGCGAGCGCGACCGCTTCGTCGACCGTCAGCGCCCGGCCTTGCTCCCATGCCTCGTCAAAGGCGGCTTCGTCGAGCTGGGTGCGGATGATCGCCAGCGTCCCTTCGTTCATTTCTGCGATCCACGTGTACTCCCTGGCTCCAATTTCCTCGCGCAGCGCCTCCGCCCTCGCGAAGACCTGAGCCGCCATCCCCGCTCTTCCCTCGACGGCGAAGGCGCGGGCGAAGCGGCAGAGATTCACACCGATCTCATGCCGCTCGCCGAGGTCGCTGTAGATCCGCGTGCTCTCTTTCAGCATCAGGACCGCGTCCTGGACACGATCCTCGTAGAGGGCGTACTCCGCCAGTGCACCGAGGGACGTCGCCTGCATGCGCTCGTTGCCCAGCACCCGCGCCCTGCGTACGACTTCCTCATGCAGTGCCTGGGCACGCTCGCGGTCCCCGAGCTCGTAGCTCATCCAAGCAAGGAGGCGCGTCGCCAGCAGGGTGTAATGCTCGTCGCCCAGCTCGCGGAATACTCCAATGCATTCATCGAAGAGCTCGTGGGCTTGCGCAAAGTTGCCCTCTTCGGCGTTGACATTGCCGAGCAGCAATACGGAGTTGGCGGTGCCCGAAGCATCCCCGAGCGCGCGGTGGAGCTCCAGCGCCTCCTCGGCCCGAAGCCTCCCCGTCGCAACATCGCCAGCTTCGAGCGCCATCGCGGTCGCCCCGTTGAGAGCTCTGGCACGGGCCGCCGTCGGAAGCTCGTCGGTGCGGACGGTGTCTTCGAGACGACGGCGACCTTCACCTACGTA
>JACCUU010000123.1 GCA_013811645.1 Actinomycetota bacterium
CCCGCGAAGGAGAGAAGGCTGTGACCGGGTGAGCACGGTCGCGGTGCTCGCCCACGCGGGCAAGACGTTCGGAGGCGGTCTCGTCGAGCTTCGCCGCGAGCTCGAGAAGCAGGGGGTGGCGAATCCGCTCTGGTATGAGGTTCCGAAGAGCCGCAAAGCCCCGAAGCAGGTCAAGCGGGCGCTCGCAGAAGGCGCCGACCTGCTTTTCGTCTGGGGCGGGGACGGAATGGTGCAGCGCTGTATCGACGCTCTCTCCGAGTCGGATGCCACGATCGCGATCGTGCCGGCGGGAACGGCGAATCTCTTCGCCTCCAACCTAGAGATCCCCCAGGACATCGAGGAGGCCGTACGCATCGGCCTGAAGGGCACTCGGCGCACCCTCGACGTGGGGCGCATGAACGACGAGCGCTTCGCGGTGATGGCGGGGGCCGGCTTCGACGCGCAGATGATCAAGGACGCAGACGGCGGGCTGAAGGATCGCTTCGGTCGGCTGGCGTACGTCTGGACGGGAACGAAGCAGCTCGGCCGGAAGCCGTTCGGGGCGAAGATCAAGGTCGACGGCGCAAGCTGGTTCGACGGCCAGGCGAGCAGCGTCCTCATCGGGAACGTCGGCAAGCTCTTCGCGGGCGTGGAGGCATTCGAGGACGCCCGCCCCGACGACGGAAAGCTCGAGCTCGGAGTCGTGACCGCTGACGGCCTCCTCGAATGGACGCGAACGATCGCGCGCACCGCGATCGGCTCGTCGAGCGCGTCGCCCTTCGTCCAGGTGATCAAGGCGACCTCGGTGGAGGTGAAGTTCGACCGCAAGATCCTGTACGAGCTCGACGGCGGTGACCGCAAGGAGGTCAAGAAGCTGAACGTCGAGATCGAGCCATCGGCGATCACCGTCTGCGTTCCACCGATCACAGACAGCCGATGAGCACCGCCGCCAAGGTGCCCGAGACCTGGGAGCTGACGGGCGACGACGCACGCAAGACCCTCGTCGAGACCGGTCGCCTGAAGCTCGTCAAGAACGCATTCGACAGGCTGCGCGCCGCGGACGGCTTCAGTCATGCTCGCTCGCTCGCATTCGTGACCTCGCTCGTGCTCGTGCAGGGGCTGGTTGCGCTCGTCGGGTTTACCGTTCTTTTCGGGGATCTGCGAATCAGCAAGGAGATCATCCAGGCGATCCAGGTGTCCTTTCCAGGCCCGGTGGGCGCGCTCCTGACCGACGCGGTGGCCCAGGCGAGAAAGGTGGGAGGCGAGGAGCGCTACCTTCCGCTGCTCGTCGGGCTCGCCGGCACGATCGTGACCGGAACGACGGCGATGGGGCAGATCGAGCGCGGCTTCAACCGGATCTACGGCATTGAGCAGGATCGCCCGGTTCTGCGGAAGTATGGGCGCGCGTTCCTCCTCGCGATGGGTGCCGGAACGATCCTGGCCTGCAACTTCGTCGTGTTCACGTGGGGACGGGGAAACGGGGCAACGGACGATCTCTTGGGGCCGACGTCGCCCGTGGTGCGTTGGCCCATTGCCCTGCTCGTCGCGGGCTTGGCGTTGGCCGCGATGCTGCGCTTCGCACCGTTCCGACGACAGCCCGCGTGGCCGTGGCTCGCTTTCGGCGCCGCGTTCTGTGTCGTCGGTTGGGGGCTCGTGACGCTCGTGCTCGGTGTCTTCCTGCAGGTGAGCACGTCCTTCGGCGACACCTATGGGCCGCTTGCGGGCATCGTCGCCCTGCAGCTCTGGGCGTTGTTCTCGTCGATTGCGATCTTCTTCGGCGCTGCGGTCGCCGCTCAACTCGAGGCCGTTCGTGCCGGTGCTCCGGAGCCTCGCGACGAGCCGGTTCCCGAAGGCCTGCAGGAACGCGAGTCGACGGCCTCTTACGCGTCGTAGACCCGACCCTGGAGCGGGCCGAGGACGCGCCGGCGTCGCACCGACACGCCTGGCAGCTTCACCAGGCGGTGTGTGAGCGGTAGATCGTTCTGGAGGCGATCCAGCTGCTCCTCGGAGATCGGCTCCCAGCGCTCGTCGATGACCCTCGCCGGGTCTCCGTCGATCTCCTCGATGGGAAGCTCGAGGTGCTCCGACCACAACCGCAGACGCGTGTCACGCGCCAGCCGCTCGTCATGGGAGACGACGTTGACCTCCGAATCGTTGAAGAGCGAGTGCTCGTTCAGGTTCGCGGAGCCGATCGTCAGCCAGCGGTCGTCGACGATCGCGACCTTCGCATGGACGTAGATGGGGTCTCGCAGGCCGCCAGTGCGCGCGTAGACGGAGCACGCGAGAAACCGCGCGTTGCCGTCGTCCGCGTGGATCAACGCCGCGACCTGGCCACGCGAGATGTCGGCGCCGTCGTTCGCGTCCACGGGCAGCAGCACGACGATGCGAAAGTCGTCCCGCGGAGGATTCCTGAGCTTCTCCGCGAGAATGGCGACGATCTCGGACGACCAGAGGACCTGGTTCTCGACGTAGATGAAGTGTTCCGCCGATCTGAACGCGCCGACATAGGACTCGAGGAGCGAGAAGTCCCCCCGCGGTAGTGACCTGTCGTAGACGTTCTCGGGAAT
>JACCUU010000160.1 GCA_013811645.1 Actinomycetota bacterium
CGACGACGGACGGGGTCGTGCGCCCGCCCTCGGCGTTCGGAATGACGGTCGGCTCGGATCCTTCGAGCACGGCCATGCAGGAGTTGGTCGTGCCGAGATCGATTCCGATGGTCTTGGCCATGGTGAATTCTCCTTGAGTTGGTGGGTACTGCAGAAAATCTGAGTCTTACCTTAGCAGATCGACCTCCTAAGGCTCAGCGATCTGTCCGCGCCACGGATCGTCGAAGCGCACGTGCCGCCGCCGGCTCGGAGACGACGATTCCGGCCATCAGCACGGCACACCCGAGCCAACCGGGCCAGCCGAGCACCTCGTCCGCGAGCAGGACGCCGAAGAGCGCCGCGAACGGCGCCTCGAGCGTGAAGAGAAGTGCCGCTCGGGCAGCCGTCGTTCGCGCCTGCACCCAGGTAGCGATGAGGTAACCGAGCGCGCCAGCGAAGACACCCGTGACGAGCAGTGCCCCCCAAACCGTCCACCCCCGAGGGAGCTCGACATCGCCGAGACTCACCGCGATCGCACCAAAGACGACCAGGCACGTCGTCATCTGCAGGAACGTCAGTGCCCGCGCGTCGTAGCGCGGCGCGTACCGCTCCATCGCCGCGATCTGCAGCGCAGCGGCGAGTGCGCTCGCCAGCACGAGCGCGTTTCCCAGTGCCGAGCCGCCAGGCGCTCCGTTCAGGAACAGCAACCCCACGACGGCGCACGCCACCCCGATCCAGACGACCGGGGGCACCCGAGTCCCGAAGAGGCCGAGCGCGATGAACGGGGTGAACACGACGTAGAGGCCGGTGATGAAGCCCGTGCTCGACACCGTCGTCAGCTCCAGGCCCGCCGTCTGAAATCCATACGCGGCCGCGAGCAGCGCGCCCGCCCCCACCCCCGCGAGCACGCCGTCGCGCGGGAGCCCCCGCACCTGACCCCACGCGAACGGCGCTAGAACCACAGTCGATATCGCAAAGCGAGCCGCGAGGAAGGCGAACAGCGGGTAGATGACAAGCGCGTCCTGCACCTGCACGAAGGTCAAGCCCCAGACCGCGGTCACGCCGACCAGGGCCAGCAGCGGTAGCGCGCGGCTCTGCGTCACGCGCGGGCGGCGGATCGACGAGCCGCGGCCAGCCAGCGCCGCCTGATGAGGGCCGAGAACGGGCCGACGATGAACCAGTAGCGGCGGAAAGCCCGGCGCGCGGCGTCGTCGACGGCCGCGACTCGGGTTTCGGTCGACAGGCGCGTGCGGCCGTCCGGGAGCGGCTCGGCCAGGAAGTTGGCGACGATTCTGACGGTGCCTGGCGAGGCATCGCCGAAAGGACGAATCGCGCCGCGCGGCCGCCACGGCCTCCCGGATGCGCCGACGACGACCTCGCTGGCTTCCCGAGCAAGTGACTCGAAGCCCATGCCGAGGAAGAACGCCTCGATCGAGTCCGCGCGCTTCAACCCACGCAAGCGGAAAAGCACGCGGACGACATCGGGGGCAGCCGGCGCGCCGAGCGCCGCGTCAAGCGCCCGCTCCGGGACGACGTCGAGAACGATCTCGTGGAACTCGCTTACGTCCCACTCGGAGAGGAACCGATCGATCGCCGCCATGCGGCGA
Organism: Actinomycetota bacterium; assembly: GCA_013811645.1. Classification (GTDB taxonomy): domain Bacteria; phylum Actinomycetota; class Thermoleophilia; order Gaiellales; family Gaiellaceae; genus GMQP-bins7. The sequence goes on from JACCUU010000160.1 coordinate 1,587, forward strand.
TTCTCATGGAGGCGGCACATTCGTGGTTCGACAGCTGTCCACGAACGCGAGAGGCGCCCTCGTTGGGGCGCCTCTCTGTGAATCGAAACTCGTGCTCCGTTACGGCCGGTCGGTCTCCGAGGTCTTGTCGTCATCGTCCCCGTCCACGACGTCGCCGACCTTGTCCTTTACGCCTTCCCAGGCATCGTCGGCTTTGTCCTTGGTCTCGCCCCAGGCGCCCTGCGCCTTGCCCTCGGCCTCACGGCTCTCGTCGCCCGTGACCTGGCCCTCGACTTCCTTGGCCTTTCCTTCGATGCGGTCCGAATCCACGATGTCTCCTTTCGAGGGGTTCGTTCGCAGGCGAGCATCCCCGTTTGCGGATCGCTGTAAACGGTGGCGCATCGAGAGGCCTGACGTGAGATTCGACGGCGGGCCGGATGACGGCCACGACACGGCGCCGGCTGTGCGCCAGTCTCACAGCAAGCCTCTACGCTGTGTCCATGGAAGTCCTCGACACACTCGCGCGCCCCCTTCGCGATCTTCGGATCTCCGTTACCGACCGCTGCAACTTCCGGTGCGTGTACTGCATGCCGAAGGAGGTCTTCTCCCGCGATCACCGCTTCCTCCCCCGGCGCGACCTCCTGAGCTTCGAGGAGATCGAGCGCGTTGCTCGAATCTTCGTCGGCCTTGGCGTGCACAAGCTCCGCATCACCGGCGGCGAGCCGCTGCTGCGACGCGACCTCGAGGTGCTGATCGAGCGCCTCGCCGCCATCGGCGACATCGACCTGACGCTGACCACGAATGCCGCCTTGCTCGCGCAGAAGGCACGAGCTCTGGCGGATGCCGGCCTGACCCGGGTCACGGTCAGTCTCGACTCCCTCGACGACGAGGTCTTCCGGGCGATGAACGACGTCGACTTCCCGGTGGCACGCGTGCTGGCCGGGATCGACGCGGCTGCCGAGGCGGGATTGCCGGTCAAGGTCAACGTCGTCGTCAAGCGCGGCTTGAACGAGGGCTCGGTCCTCGAAATCGCACGTCGGTTTCGCGGCACGGGGCATGCAGTGCGCTTCATCGAGTTCATGGACGTCGGGGCCACCAACGGCTGGGGGATGGACGACGTGGTCCCGGCGGCGGAGATCGTCGCCGCGATCGGCGCCGAGTTCCCGCTCGAGCCCGTCGACGCCGCGTACCGGGGCGAGGTCGCGGAGCGCTATCGCTACCTGGACGGCGCCGGGGAGATCGGCGTCATCGCGTCGGTGACCCAGCCGTTCTGCGGCGACTGCACACGCGCGCGCATCTCGGCGGACGGGAAGCTCTACACCTGTCTCTTCGCGCTGCGAGGGCACGACCTCCGGGCGATCCTGCGCTCCGACGCGAGCGAGTCGGAGCTCGCGGACGCCATCCGTGCAGTCTGGGAGCGTCGCGCGGATCGCTATTCCGAGCTCCGCACGGAGAAAACTGGCGCGCTGCGCAAGGTCGAGATGTCGTACATCGGCGGCTAGACCAGGCTCTAACGGGTCTGGGGTCAGGCTGAAGCCTGACTCCAAGACGAGAGATCAACGCCCAGGTCTCGGAGCCGGCGTGGGTATGACGCCGCGCCGCAGAACTCCTCGACCCGGCTCGAGAGCCGTGCCGCTGGCCCGCACGATCAGTGCCACCGCGATCACGACCAGCGAGCCTGCCACCGCCATCTGCACCGTAATCTCCTCGCCGAGCAGCACCCAGCCGAGACAGACCGCGACGATGGGATTCACGTACGCGTAGGTGGCCACGAGGGAGATTGGCGCAACGCGGAGCAGCCAGACGTATGCACTGAAACCGACGAAGGTCCCGATCACGACCAGATAGGCCAGAGCGAGAAACGCGTCGAGTGAGAAACGCACATCTGCGAATTCCCCGATCACGACCGACGTCGCGAATAGGAGAACGCCGCCGCACAGCGAGGCGAGACCGGCCGAGACGAGCGGTCGCTTGGGCAACGGCGCCCCCCGCGAATACAGGGAGCCCGCCGCCCAGCAGAGCGCGCTCAGCACGATGACCAGCGCTCCGAGCCGGTCGACGGAGCCCTCCCCGAACGGGTCGAACAGGAAAGCGAGCCCGACGAACCCGAGCGCGAATCCGACGTACGCCGACGCGTGCAGCCGGCGGCCGAACGCGATTCGGTCGAGAAGCGCCATCCAGATGGGAATGCTTCCCACGAGCAGCGCCGCGACTCCGGCGGGAACCGTTTGCTGCGCCCACGCGAGCGAGCCGTGTCCGAGCAGGAAGAGGAGACCCCCGAACACGAATCCCGCGCCCACCTGCCTACGGCCGATCGGATCAGCGGCGCGGTCGCCGCGCGGAAGGGAGACTGCGAGCAACGCGATTCCTGCGACGAGATGCCGAGTGGCCATGGCCAGATAGGGCGGTAGGTCACGGACGGCGATCGCGAGGGCGACGAACGTCGAGCCCCAGACGATGTAGACCGTGACCAGGGCGAGCCAGACCCGCGCGTCCCGACGCGTCGTCATGCCGAGAAGGATTACGCGCAGCGGACGATCAGCTCAAGTCGAGTTCGCAGCACGGTCGATCAGCCTGCCTGATTCGACCACGACCACCGCTCCTTTGCCGACGCGATCCCGGCGTGCACACAGACGCGCCCGTTAGAATCGTGTCCTCGTGTCGAGTCTCGCCGCTGAGAGATCGTCGCGCCTGCCCCGCGGTTGGGCGCATCTCGCCTTCCAGTTCGTGATCTGGATGGGTTTCTACGCGCTCTACCAGGTCGCCCGCGGATCCGCGGATCGGAGTGTCGCGAACGCCTTCCAGAACGGTGAGTGGGTGCTTCGCCAAGAACGCGAGCTCGGGGCGCTGTTCGAGCCGGCAGTCCAGCGGGTCGTGGACACGTCCTCGGTGCTCGTGACGCTGACCTCGTACACGTACTGGCTCTCGCAGTTCGCAGTCGTCGGTATCACGCTTCTGTACGTCTACTTCCGTCACCACGAGCGGTTTACCGCGTTCAGGAACTGGATCATCGCTGCCAACCTCGCCGGGCTCGTCGGCTACATCTTCGTGCCGACCGCGCCGCCGCGGATGTTCCCGGAGTGGGGCTTCGTCGACACACTCGCGCAGTATTCGTCGGTCAACCACGAGAGCGGCGTCATCGCGTGGGGCGCGAATCCGTACGCGGCGATGCCCAGCCTGCACGCGATGGACGCATTCATCGTGGGCGTCGTCATGTTCGGGCTCGTCAGCTCGAGAATCGCCAAGGCGCTCTGGCTCGCGTGGCCGGCCTGGGTCGCGTTCGCGGTGATCTCGACCGGGAACCACTACTGGCTCGACGTCCTCGCCGGGTTCGTCCTTGCGATCGTCACCGGGTTCGCGCTCCGTCGGGCACGCAGGATCCGCCTCCTTCGTCCCGCATGAGCGACGACGGATCCGGGGGCGAGCCGGCGCGAGTCAGCCAGCTCGACCGGGTCAAGCAGGAGTACACGCAGTCCGCCCGCGAGATCCTGGCGCGCTCGATGCGCGGAGTCGCGAAAACGAAGCTGACCCCCGACATGCTAACGCTCGCCGGCGTGACGCTGTGTCTCGCCGGAGCAGTGCTCGTCGGATTCGAGGAGCGAAACGAGAAGCTCTTCTTCTGGCTCGGCGGCGCGCTCTTCGTCGTCGGCTCGGTGGCGGACATCCTGGACGGCGCACTGGCCCGGGCTGCGAGCAAGGGAACAGTCTTCGGCGCGTTCCTCGATGCGACCTTCGACCGGCTCGGAGAAGCCGCGATGCTCGCGGCGATCGGCCTCGTCTTCATGCGGGACTCGAACGAGGTCGCATTGGTGGCGACCTTCGCCGCGGTGACCGGCTCCTTCCTCGTCTCGTACACGCGCGCAAAGGCCGAATCGCTCGGACTGCGCGGAGACGTCGGCTTCGGCTCGCGCGTCGAGCGCGTCGTCCTCATCTCCGTCGGCCTCGGGCTTGCCCCATGGGGCTTGCTCCAGTGGCCGATCTATCTCCTCGCGGCGATGACGT
>JACCUU010000163.1 GCA_013811645.1 Actinomycetota bacterium
CCTTCCTGTCCGAGGGCGTCGTGCTCATGCCCGGCTTCGTGAACATCGGGGCCTGGGTCGGGCCGAGGACGATGGTCGATACGTGGGCGACGGTGGGATCGTGCGCCCAGATCGGCGCGGACGTCCACCTCGCCGGCGGTGTGGGCATCGGCGGTGTGCTGGAGCCGCCGCAGGCACGGCCCGTCATCGTCGAGGACGGTGCCTTCCTCGGCTCGCGGGCGGTCGTCGTCGAAGGAGTGGTCGTCGGGCGAGAAGCGGTCATCGCTCCGAACGTCGTCCTCGCAGCCTCGATCCCGATCATCGACGTCACCGGCCCTCGCGCGGTGGAGCATCGCGGTTACGTACCGCCCCGCTCGGTTGTCCTGCCCGGGACACGACCGAAGGAGTTCCCCTCTGGACGCTACGAACTTCCCTGCGCGTTGATCGTAGGCGCGCGGAGCGCGTCGACGGATCTGAAGACGTCCCTCAACGACGTTCTGCGCGAATTCGAGATCGCCACATAAGAGAGATCGTCGAGGTCGCGCTCTTCGGGCGACGACGTGGAGGCAGCCAAGGCGTTCTACGGCGACCTCCTCGCAGTCGGGCCTGAAGCAGAGCGGCCGGGCGGGGCGATCTTCGTCGCCGGCTCCGCGAAGCTTCTCCTGCACGAACGTGGAGACGCGCGTCGCGAGCTCCGGGAGCGGAGATTCGTGCTGCTCGTCGAGCCGCGCGACTATCCGTGGGCGCGTTCTGCGTATCTCCGTGATCCTGACGGCCGCTTGGTCGAGCTCAACCAGGCTGATCGATGACCGAGGCGAGAAATCCGTCGATCGCGGGTAGTGCGCGCATTTCCTCCGAGATCCGCCTGGACGCTTCGCGATACCTGTCGTTTTCGAGGATCAGCTCGAGACCCCCGCGGATTCCGTCGAACGACGCGACGACGCCCGCGCCGGCCGCGGCCACCCGAACCGCGTTTGTCGGCTGGTCGCCGAACAGCGGCACGACGAGAAGCGGACATCCGGCTGCCAGAGCGCTGAGCGTCGTGCCCGCCCCGCCGTGCCCTACGGCCGCGAACGCGTGCGTGAGAACGTCGGCCTCGTCCACCCACCGCTCGACGTGAACGTTCGCGGGAACCTCAGGTAGCTGGAGGTCGTTTCCGCCGGTAGTCAGCAGACCGCGAACCGGAAGCGTTGCCACGGCGTCGAGGGCGCTCTCGTAGACCTGTGCCGCAGGCGGGAAGGTGGCGGCGACGCTGCCGAAGCTCACGTAGACGAGAGGTCGCTCGTCGCCGGGCCACCAGTCGGGGAGAGATTGTGGAACCGTTTCGGTGGCCGGGGCGCGGAACCGCGTGACCGGGAACCGTGGAGGATCGATCGACTCTGGAAAGCAACGTGAGGTACGCCGACCCGGCGATCCGCGCAGAGAGCCCCGGAAGCCGCTCGTCGAGCGCTGGCATTGCGATCGCGAGCGCGGCCTCCTCGGCAAGGGAGAATCCCACGGCGACTCGCACATGACGGACGCCGTGCAGATCTGCGGCAACCGCCGAGGCGAACTCGCTTCCCTCCCGGACGATGAGATCCGGTCGCCATTCTTCGATCGCCTCCTCGAACGTCGGAAGCATCGCGTCCACGTTCAACCGAGCGAAGATCACGCCCACGACGACCACATCTCCCTGTCCTGGCGGGAGCATGGACATGCGGCCCCAGATCGGTCCGAGGAGCGTGTCCGGGGGAACGGCTCCGGACTTGAACGGGTAGCCGCGTGACTGAGCGTCGGCGGGCCGACGATGAGAATTTCGTGATCCGACCGGATGGATGCTTCGATGAACGGGATGAGCGGCCCGAAGTGACCCGCGCCCTGTGTCGATGCAAAGAGGATGCGCAGCTAGACCGTCTCCCCGCGGAAGATCTCCGCAACCGGGCCGCTGACGATAGCTCGCCCCTCACGAATGTCCACGTCGAGCGTGCCCCCGGGGAGATGCACGCGGAGCGGACTCTGACACCAGCCATGCACGACGGCTGCTGCCGCCGCCGCGGCTGCGCTCGACCCGGACGAACGGGTCTCCCCCGCTCCCCGTTCCCATACCGCGACCGTCAGGTCGGTGGGACCGTCGGGGCGGACGAGCTGAACGTTCGTGCGGCCGGGAAAGCGTTCATGGTTCTCGACCAGAGGGCCGATGCGGAGCAACGCGTCCCGCGTCGGCTCGCGACGGATGACCGCGTGAGGATTGCCCACGGACACTGGAGTCATCTCGATGCGATCCCCGTCGATCTCGAGCACCTCGGGCTTGCCAACGTCGACCGTTCCGAGATCCACCTCGACATCGTTCTCTTGCACGCGAGCGGGCACCGTCCGTCCCCCGAGGTGCAGGCGCGGAAACGCAACTCCGCTTCGGCGTGCCAGCCACATCGCGGCGATACGGGCTCCGTTGCCGGAGAGCTCGGCGCACGACCCGTCCGGGTTCCAGACGAGCACGTCGGCCTCGGCCCCCCGGAGCTCGGCGATCTCGAGAACCCCGTCGGCGCCGACGCCTTCGTGTGGGTCGCAGAGCCTCCGAGCGTCGTCCGCGCCGAACGGCGACTCGAGATCCGCCCGCTCGACGAGCAGGTACGTGTTACCGAGCGCCTGCCACTTCGAGAATCGCATCCGCCACCTCGGTCGGGTTCCGGTCTCCGTCGATCATGACGATGGCCGGAATGCGGCGCATCCACTTCCTCTGGTACGCGGCGTAGCGACGAGTCCTGACCACGATCCGTTCGAGAGCCTGTTCGGGCGAAAGCTC
>JACCUU010000166.1 GCA_013811645.1 Actinomycetota bacterium
CATCGCTTCAGTCCCACGCGCCGCTGAGTGCCGTCCCGAGTCGTGCCGACACTGTCGACGAGCACGAGGCGCGTGTCAATTGTCGGAGGCTGCGAGAATCGGACGGTGCCGAACCTGCTCGACTCCGCCGCCCTCCAGCTACGCGTCGCCAAGCGACTCGCACCGAGGCGCGGAGCGTCGCTGCGAGAGCGGCTCGGGAGGCTCGACGAACGTCTGGTGTTCGTCATCGGATCGCCTCGGTCGGGGACGACCTTTCTCGCGAGTGCGATCGGGTCACTCCCCGGTTTCGTCGATCTCGGCGAGGTGGCGCCCGTCAAGGCGGCGGTGCCCGAGCTCGCGGTGCTTGCGCCCGAAGAGGCTGCCAGGCGACTCCGCAGGATCCTGGTCCTTGCGCGGCGCGTAGGTCTGGTGGGCTCGGTCCGTGCCGTCGAGCAGACGCCCGAGCTCGCCCATCTCGCCCGTGTCCTCCCCATCGCATACCCGGAGGCGCGCATCGTCCACATCGTCCGCGACGGGAGGGACGTGGTCTGTTCTCTCCTCGAAAAGCCCTGGCTCCGCCCTCAGCAGGCAAGATGCGACGACGCCGGAATCGCCTACGGGTCGTACGCACGCTTCTGGGTCGAGCGCGAACGGCGCGAGGAGTTCGAGCACGCGAGCGATGCACGCCGAGCGGCGTGGGCCTGGCGGAGGTACGTGACCGCCGCGTGCAGCGCGCGGCCGGCCGCACTCGAAGTCCGCTACGAGGAGCTGGCAGCCGATCCGGCCTCGGTCGCACGCAAGCTTGCCGCCCATCTCGACGCGCCGGAGGACGCACTGGCGTCCGCGCTCGGCCGTGCCCACGGAACGTCGGTCGGGAGGCATCGCGACGACCTGACCGAGCAACAGCTCCAGGACGTCGTCGCAGAGGCAGGTGAGCTCCTCCGAGAGCTCGACTACACGCAAGAACCCCCGCCGAACGCCGACTGAATTACAGCTCGATCCCGAGCTCGCGCAGCTGCGCCTCCGCCTGCGCGGCCCAGCCCCTGTTCGCCATGGGGCTCGCGGGGCTCGGGTGCAGGATCGAGCCGATTCGCGGTCCGCTCTCCCCGAGTGCGGCGCGCGCACGCTCCGCCGCGAAGCCGCCTACGCCGACGACGAAACGGGGCTCGACCCAGCGCACGAGACGTACGAGCGCGTCGTCGCAGTGCTCGTAGAGTGGCCGTCGCTCGGCGGCGGGCAGCTTGTCGGGCGTGCGGTTACGGCCAGATGCCTCGAGGAAGAGGAGCGGACACCAGTTAGTCACGAAGAAGCGGGCAAAGAATCGTTCGGGTGAGCCGAAGCGATGACGTGCCCAGCCCCACAGGCGCGTCCCGCTGACCTCACCCCGATGACAGGAAAAGCCCTCGATCGGGCGCCGCGGATGCTCGCGCGCCGGACGCTCGACGGGCTCTTCGATCGCCAGCCAGTCACGCACCATCGAGACGTCGCCGAAGGGTACGCCGGTCTGCGCCATCCCGAACGGACCGGGATTCATGCCGACGAGAAGCACCTCGGTTCCGCGTCGCGCGTACCGTTCGGCGTAGCGCTCGAAACCGCGGCGCGCGTAGACGAGAGGGTTGTAGACGTAGGCAACCGGCGGATCGAACGACAACCCGTCGAGCGCGAGAGCGAGGTTGCGAGCAATGCGAACTGGCTCGCTGTAGGCGCCGGGCATGCCCGGCCCTACGTCAACTCGGCCAGCGCCTGCCGCACCTTCGCCAGATGCGCCTGTAGCTCGGTCGTCCGCGCGAGATCGGCTCCGGCGAGGTCGCGCTTCAGCTTCCGCTCACGGAGTCGTAGAAGCAGCTCTGCTCCGGTTCGCTCGTCGATCGCCTCGCGCGCTGCTCTGGCGTCGAGCTCGGCCTTGAGCGCGGTCAGCTCCGGGTCATCCCGCCCTGCTACGAGCGCGGCCCGGAACTTCCTCGCGACCTCGGAATCGAAGTGTCCGGGCGTGAGCTCGCCCAACCCACGTACGAGCGACGGATGGGCGAGACAGGCTGCGAGCGCGTCTCGCTCCAGGCGATCTCCGGCGTCGAGCAGCCTCGTGCTGTCGGCGACGGCCGTTGCGCCTCCTCGCGCTGGCGCCAGCCCGGCCAGCGTCTCTCGCGGAAGGTCGAGGCGGTCGGCAAGCAGGCGGAGGGCCTCCTGCCGCTCCGGAGAATCCTCCGCCTTGGCCATGACCTCGCGCACCCGTACGAAGCCTTCCTGGCGATCGGCAGAACGATCGAGCTCGAGCCGCACGCGGTAGAGGAGGTAGCTCTCCGCTCCCGCCAGGCGATCCTCGAAGCCGTCCGGGGCGTCGGCCGGATCCTGCCCTTTCGGCAGCGTGACGACCTTCACCTCGAAGCCTTGGGTAGCAGCAAGCTCCATTCCGCGCAGGGTCGCCTCCTGCCCTGCGGCGTCTGCGTCGAAGCAGAGGTAGATCTTCCGCGTCAGCCGCCCGAGCTCGCGAAGCTGGCGCTCGGTCAGCGCAGTTCCCATGGAAGCGACGACGGGCTCGAAGCCCGCTTGTCGAAGCGCGATCACGTCCGTGTTGCCCTCCACCACGGCGGCCCGGTCCTGTTTCGAGATCGCCGTCCGCGCAAGGTGGAGCCCGTACAGAATCGCGCTCTTGTGGAAGAGGTCGCCCTCCGGGGAGT
>JACCUU010000167.1 GCA_013811645.1 Actinomycetota bacterium
CCAGTGCGTGATCTGCTGAGCTTCGAGGAAGCGCTCGCCTGCGTCCTCGACCGGGCAAAGCCGCTCTCCTCGGAGCTCGTCTCTCTCGAGCATGCGCCCGGAAGGGTTCTCGCCGAGCCTGCACGCGCGCGTGCCGACCTTCCCCCGTTCCCGAGCTCGGCGATGGACGGATTCGCCGTACGTGGACGCGACACGCCGGGCACGTTGCCGATCTCGGTTCGAGTTGCGGCAGGAAGTCCTTCGCGGACTCCGCTCGAGCCCGGCACTGCCGCCGCGATTGCCACCGGCGGAGCCGTTCCGGAGGGAGCGGACACGGTCGTGCCGGTCGAGTCGACAACCGAAGAAGACGGGCGCGTTCGGATCGAAGAGTCCGCTCGAGCTGCTGCACACATTCGCCCGAGGGGCGGCGACGTGCGTGAGGGGGCGGTGGTGGTACCGGCAGGAGTCCGCCTCGGTCCCGCTCAGATCGGGGCGCTCGCCGCATCCGGCGTTGCCGAGGTCAGCTGCGTTCGGCGCCCTCGCGTGTCCGTTCTCGCTACGGGGGATGAGCTCCGAGCGCCGGGCGACGCACTGGAGCCGGGTCAGATCTTCGAGTCGAATCGGCCGATGATCGCCGCGGTGCTTGCTGCAACTGGCGCACTGGTCGACGCTCTACCGGTCGTCCGAGACGACGAGAGCGCCCACCGAACCGCGCTCGAACACGGACTCGCTGCTGACGTGCTCGTCACGTCGGGCGGTGTCTCCATGGGGCCCCACGACCTCGTGAGGCGGATTGCTGCGGAACTGGGTGTCGAGGAGGTGTTCTGGGGGGTGGCCGTGAAGCCCGGGAAGCCGCTCTCGTTCGGGACGCGCGGCGAGACCTTGATGTTCGGCTTGCCCGGAAACCCCGTCTCCTCACTCGTGGGCGCGCTCGTGTTCGTCCGCCCGGCGCTCAATGCCTTGCAAGGCATTGCCGATCCGCGCCCCGCCTTCCATGTGGGGCGGACGAAGACCGCGCTTGGCCTCAACGTCCACCGAGACGAGTTTCTTCGAGCCACGCGAGAGGTGACAGAGCAGGGGGTTCTTCTCGAGCCCGTCACCGGGCAGGAGTCGCACATGATCGTTCGGGCCGCGTCCGCCGAAGCGATCGTCCACGTGCCGCGCGGGAACGGGGAGATCGCTGCAGGCGGCACGGTGCGCTACCTCGATCTTGCCTAACGGGCGTCCGCGCGGCTCAGTCTCTGCTGGAGGCTGTCAATCGCGGACCGGATGAATCCAGGTGGAGGCGGTTCCGAGCCGCCGGCGTAAGGGGCGTAGCGGCCGAAGGCAAGTGCCCCCAGCTGCGCGGCCGCCGTCAGCCACGCGAGCGCCAGCAGCACCGAGAAGAGCGACACGTAGCCGACGGTCGCGAGCCCAGCGACGTAGAGGCCCGCGTCGACCGGGCCGAGCCCGACCTCCCTTCCGAGCAGGACAAGTCCGCCGACGGGACCGACGAGCCCGAGGACGTAGATTCCGACGCGTTGCCAGAGCTGAGCCTGGAGCGGAAGCCAGAGCCAGAAGTAGAGCGACGGAAGGATGAACGCGAGGGCGAACGGCTTGGTCAGGGCGACGACGAGTGCGACGACGCCGAGCCACACGAGCGCGCAGGTGTAGCCGGCAAGACGTTCCTCCGCTGCAGCCTGCGCCAGCGGGACGAGCGGCCGGCGAAGGAGTAGCCAGACGACGACGAATGCAACGGCTAGTAAGGCGATCCCCGCGACGTTCGGATCCACGACGAACGACGAGCTCGGCGGCAGCGGCAGGGCAGCTCCGGTGGGCAAGACGCCAGTCAGCGCCCCGGCCCAGAGGAGAGCACCCGCCCACAGCCAGAGGAGCATGCGCGTCCGCAAGGCTCGCAGAGCCGGCAGAAAGGGGAGGCCTCTGCGCCGCCCGCGCACGAGCAGATCCAGAATGCCGAGCAGGAACGGCACGATCGCCACGACGAACGCAAGTCGCACAGTCCATCCGCTTGCCGTGCGTTCCTCCAGGAAGACGCTGTCCGGGGTCCGAAAGGCGGCTCCGACGCTCGCGTCGATCGAGGCGACGAGCGCTTCCGAGGCGCGCCCAAGCTGTCCGAGGCGCCGTTCCGAAAGCGCTCCAGTTAGCCCCGTAGCGGACGCGCTCTCGGCTCCCGGATCGCGGGTCGTGAGCGAGATCGCGGCGATTCCCTCGGCAACGAACGGCCCGTGCTCGGCGGCCGCGAAGGGCGTGCCGAGATCGACGAGCTGCGTGAGAACGGAAGGGATCGCCGGCGCCTGCCCGGTCTCCTCCGACACCCGGGCGGACGCCGTCCTGACGAGCGTCCTCGCGGGTGAGTTCGATCCGTCGCCTGCGAGCGCGATGCGTGGGTGCCCGTCCGCCCCGACATCGTCGAGCACGATCGCGGCGAGCGCCTGCTGTGCGTACGGAGACGTTCGTGCGAAGCGAACCGCTCCAGCCCCACCGTACGCGCCCGCATCGGTCGAGACGAGTACGAGCGTTCGGTTCGGAAGCGGAGCCGGGATTGCTCCTTGCGGAGCGAATCCGCGAGCCAGCTCGATGAGCGCCGCCGTCCCGGACGCGTTGTCTTCTTGCCTCGGTTCCGTGCCGGCGTTGTCTCGGTGGGCGACGAGAACGATGGTCTCCTCGGAGCGTCCCGGTATCACGGTCACGATGTTGAGGAGGCTCACCTCGCCGAGATCGACCAGATCCGCGCTCCAGACGTCCTCCTCTACGTCGAGCCCGAGCCCCGAGATCGTCTCCGAGTACCACCTCGCGGCGTTCGAGGCGTCGTCGGTGCCAGGCACTCGAGAGGGGAACTCCGTCGAGAGCTCCCTCGCGACCGAAGCAGCTGCCGTCGCGTCGAACACGGGCTCGAGCTGCGGGCGGGGCAGCGCACCAGTTGCCGAGAGAGAGAACAAGAGCGCGAGACCGACCGGTGCCAGAACGAGCGAGCTGACGCGGACGAGGCGCGCGTTGAGAGGTCTGTCGACGGTGCCGCGGCGCGCCCGCCGCCTCCGCCCACGGGGACGAGCCGCTTCCATCGCGGGGCTAGTGTAAGCGGGCCTGCCACGGCCCGGCCGACGATGTCGTGGTGCGTCCGGCAGCTATGCCGGGCGGCCTTGTGTTAGAAGCTTCAGGAACCGCTCCGATGCAGAATCCCCCGACCATCCTCCTCGTCGACGACGAGGAGTCAATCCAGACGCTGCTCACGTTTCCGCTCGAGCGCGACGGGTACCGCGTCGTCCAGGCCCGGGACGGAGAGGACGCGTTGCGCCGCTTCGACGACGAGGACGTCGATCTCGTCGTGCTGGACGTGATGCTTCCACGGCTGGACGGACTCGAAGTCTGCAAGCGGCTTCGCAGCCTGAGCAGTGTTCCGATCATCATGCTCACCGCCCGCGGTGAGGAGCTCGACAAGGTCCTCGGGCTGGAGCTCGGCGCCGACGACTACATCACGAAGCCTTTCTCGATCAGGGAGTTTCGAAGCCGTGTGCGCGCGTTGCTACGACGAGCTGCGGCGCCGCACGTCGGACGCGACCGCCTCGAGGTGATCGAGCAGGGCGAGCTCAGGATCGACCTGCCGCGCCGGACGGTCGACGTTCGCGGCCAGGCAGTCCAGCTCACGTTCATCGAGTTCGAGATGCTCGTGCTGCTCGCCTCGAGCCCTGGTGTCGTGTTCTCACGCCGCGAGCTCCTCGAAAGGCTCCGAGGTGGTGCGGACTACCGTGAGCCGCGCACCATCGACGTCCACATCCGGCACCTGCGCGAGAAGATCGAGGCGGACCCGAGCAACCCGGAGCTGATCCTGACCATTCGCGGAGCCGGCTACCGCTTCCGGTCGTAAATGGTGAAGATCCCGGGCGGGATCAGGGTCCGGCTGGCGCTCGGCCTCGTGGCGATCGTGGCGGGAGCCCTCGGGACGGCATATCTCATCGTCGTGCCCTCGCTGGAGAGGCAACTGGTCGACGCGCGGCTCGATGAGCTCGAGAAGCAAGCCGTACCACTGGCCGACCAGCTGCCGGCGGACACGCTCCTCTGGAACGACAAGGTCGAGGAGTTCGGGGTCACTGGGAATGCTCGCGTGGTGGCCTTTCGCGTTCTCGGAGCCAGCCAGCCGGCGCTCGCGGTCGTGGCCGACTCTCGCCGGGGGGAGAGCTCGCGAGATGTCGCGCAGAATGTCACTGCGCTCCGCGCGGCGGAGACTCGCCGTCTGGAGCGGGGCCGCCTGGTAGACGTCTCCGGCGACTACGCCGAGGTTGCGGTCCCGCATGCCGAGGATGCGGTAGTGCTGTTTCGGGCGTCGCTCGCGGACTCGCTCGCGACGGTACGACTCGTCGAGCGCCGTCTGCTGGTCGCAACTGGCTTTGCACTCGTGCTCGCGCTCGTCCTCGGTCTTACGGCCGCCGGGATGTTTGCGCATCGCCTACGCCGTCTGGAGGCCGCTGCGGAGCGGATCGCGGGCGGCGACTTCGACGCACCCATCGTCGATCGCGGGGACGACGAGATCGGACAGCTCGCCGTCACCTTCGATCGGATGCGCGTCCGGCTTGCACAGCTCGACAATGCGCGGAAGGAGTTCGTGGCCAACGCGTCCCACGAGCTCCGCACGCCGCTGTTCTCGATCGGTGGGTTTCTCGAGCTCTTGACCGACGAGGAGCTGGACGAGGAGACGCGCGACGAGTTTCTCTCGACCATGCGGAGCCAGGTCGAGAGATTGACGAAGCTGTCGACCGATCTCCTCGATCTCTCGCGGATGGACGCGGGCCAGCTGCGAGTCGAGCGCGAGCCCGTCGACCTCTCGAGCGTGGTCGCGACGCTCGGCCGAGAGCTCGAGCATGTCGCCGAGGCGTCTGGGCACGTGCTCGACACCGAGTCGGACGGGCGCGCGTGGTGCACCGCGGACGAGGAACGGGTGCTCCAGATCGGACGTGCGCTCGTGGTCAACGGGCTCGTCCACACTCCGGCAGGCACGCGGCTCGTCGTACGAGCTCGCGTGCGCGGGAGCCGTGCCGAGCTCGAAGTCGCCGACAATGGGCCGGGCATCCCCCCGCAGCAGCGGGAGGCCGTATTCGAGCGCTTCTACCGAGTCGAGGGCGGTGTCGCCTCCGGAAGCGGGCTCGGGCTGGCGATCGCGCGCGAGGTCGCGCGGCTCATGGACGGCGGCGTACGGCTCGAGTCTACGCCGGGAAGAACGGTGGTTACGCTCGAGCTTCCGGGAACGGAGCCGGTCGAATCGTGCGAGACCGTTTTCACGTGAAAACGGTCACCCCACTGGGTGAGCGCGGTCGCGGTCTACGATTCGACGCGTGAGCGGACTGTCACACGTGGGCGACGCGGGTGAGGTGAGAATGGTGGACGTCGGCGAGAAGCCGGTTTCTCGACGTCGTGCGGTTGCCTCGGCGAGCGTGCGTATGGCTCCGGCGACCGCGCAGGCCATTCGCGAGCTGCCGAAGGGTGATGCGCTCGTGACCGCTCAACTTGCGGGGATCATGGCCGCGAAGCGGACGGCCGAGCTGATCCCGCTGTGCCACCCGCTTCCTCTCACCCATGTGGACGTGCGGTTCGCCGTCGGCGATGAAGCGATCCAGATCGAGGCCATCGCCGAGACCACGGCCCAAACCGGGGTCGAGATGGAGGCACTGGTCGCCGCGACGGTCGCCGCCTTGACCGTGTACGACATGGCGAAGGCCATCGACAAGACGATGGTGGTCGAGAACGTGCAGCTGGTCGAGAAGACGAAGGAGCCGCTCTGAAGGCAGCCGTGCTCACGGTCTCGGACGGCGTGCACGCCGGCGAGCGCGATGATGCGAGCGGCGTGCTGCTGCAGGACTTGCTGCGAGAGGAAGGCTTCGACGTCGTGCGGCAGGTCGTACCGGACGAACCCGAGCTGATCTCGTCGGCAATCGCCGATCTCGCCAAGAATGCGTTGCTTGTACTGACAACGGGCGGCACGGGCTTCGCTCCGCGCGACGTGACCCCCGAGGCCACGCAAACCGTGTTGGAAAGGCAGGCGCCAGGGATCGCCGAGGCGATCCGCGCAGATGCGCTCACGCGGACTCCGCACGCGCTTCTGTCACGCGGCGTTGCCGGTCTGCGGGGCGGTACGTTGATCGTGAACCTTCCGGGCTCGCCCGGCGGATGCCGGGACGGCTTCGCGGTCTTGCGCCCCGCGCTCCGTCACGGGCTCGAGCTGGCGGCCGGCGACCGAGAGACTCCGCACCGGCAGACATGACGACTTCGGCTGTCCCTCTTCCGCGGCGCCTGGCGTCGCTCGTCCGCATCGAGCACACCGTCTTCGCGCTGCCGTTCGCGTACGCAGGCGTCTTTCTCGCCGCGGGAGAGTGGCCGGGATGGAGCGAGCTCGTCTGGGTGACGATCGCCATGGTCGGTGCCCGTACGCTCGCGATGGCCCTGAACCGGTTGATCGACGCCGAGCTCGACGCGCAGAACCCTCGCACCGCGAGCCGCGAGTTGCCGAGCGGGTTGCTGTCGCGTACGCAGGTGCTCGGGCTCAGCGCGGCCGCATTCGCGCTGTTTCTCGTCTCGGTCTTCCAGCTCGACCCGATCGTCCGCTGGCTGTGGCCGATCCCGGTGGCGATGTTCGTTATCTACCCGTACCTCAAGCGGTACACGTGGCTCTGCCATTTTTGGCTGGGCGCTTGCCTCGGGCTGGCACCGGTCGGCGCGTGGCTCGCAGTGTCCGGGGGAGCGCCCTGGGAGGCATGGACGCTCGGCAGCGCAGTGGTGCTGTGGGTTGCCGGCTTCGACCTTTTCTACTCGCTCTACGATCTCGACAACGACCGTCGAGAAGGTCTGTTCTCGTGGGCGACCCGGTTCGGCGAGCGAGGCGTCTTCTACGGTGCCCGCGCGCTTCACGTGGGCGCGGTTCTGCTGCTCGTGCTCGTCGGGGTGGGGCTCGAGCTCGGACTGTGGTACTGGGCCGGAGTCGCCGCCGTGGCCGGGCTGCTCGCATACGAGCATCTGATCGTCAGCCCGGGGAACCTCGGGCGGCTGGACGCGGCGTTCTTCACGGTGAACGGCGTGATCAGCATCGTCTTCTTCGGCTTCGTAGCGGCGGACGTACTCGTCCGGTGATTCACGTTCGCAGCCTCGAGAAGCGCTTTGGCTCGCGCCGCGTTCTTTCCGGGATCGATTTCGAGCTCCCACGCGACGGATTCCTCCTCGTGACGGGGGCGAACGGCTCCGGGAAGACGACGCTTCTGCGGATCCTCGTCGGCCTCGTCGCTCCTACACGTGGAACGGTCGAGGTCGGCGCCGACCGCGGGCGGCTGGGCTTCCTCGCCCACGAGCCGCTCGTCTACCGGGAGCTCACCGCCCTCGAGAACCTCGATCTCTTCGGACGGCTCTATCGCGTTCCGGAGAGACGGGAGCGGATCGGGATGCTGCTGGAGCGCTTCGGCCTCTGGGAGGCCCGCTCGGAACGGGTCGCTGCGTACTCGCGAGGCATGGGTCAGCGCCTGGCCTTGTGCCGCGCGCTGCTCCACGCTCCCGAGCTACTCGTCCTCGACGAGCCGTATGCATCCCTGGACGAGCAAGGGGGAGCGCTGCTCGACCGTGAGCTCGAAGAGCTGTCCGGATCGCGCACGCTGGTGGTGTCCACGCACGATCCCGCGCGCGTCGAGCGGCTGGCAACGCAGAGGCTGTCGCTCGCGTGAGCTATCTCGCGGATGTCGCAGCGCTGACGCGGAAGGACCTGCGAGTGGCGCTCCGAGCCCAGGACACGCTGCCCGCGATGCTGCTCTTCGTCCTCTCGACCCTGGTCGTCTTTCACTTCGCGCTTCCGGAAGGCACGGGCGACGATGCCGCGTACGGATTGCTCTGGGTGGCGATCGTGTTCACGGCGTTGCTCGGTCTTGCGCGCGCGTGGGTGCCCGAACAGGAGCACGCGGTCTTCGACGGCCTCGTCC
>JACCUU010000170.1 GCA_013811645.1 Actinomycetota bacterium
ACGGCTTCGAGGAGCGTGCGCGCGACCGATATCCGCTCGCCGAGCACGCCGTCGTCGTCGAGGAGCGCGATCGTCGCAACGTCTGTTGCGGTGTCGAAAGCGAGGAGGAGCATTACTCGATGCCTTCTAGCAGCGCGCTCTCGGCGGAGGCGATCTCGAGTTGCCGCTGATCGCCTCCTGCGTGCTCGAGGCGTACCGCGACCCGAGCGCGTGGAAGTGCCTCGAGACCTGCCTCCGGCCATTCGACGAAGACGACGGCGTCCTCGAAGTAGGGCTCGACGTCACCCCACTCCGCCGGCGAGAATCCAGTGAAGCGGAAGAGATCCAGGTGGGAGATATCCAGGTCACGCCCCCGGTAGCGGTGCCCGATCGTGAACGTGGGGCTCGTGACCGGCCGAGCGACGCCGAGCGCTCGGCACGCGCCGCGGACGAAGGTGGTCTTGCCGCTGCCGAGCTCTCCCGAGAGCGTCACGATGTCACCCAGCGCGAGCCGCTCCGCAAGCCGTGCCGCGACCGCCTCGGTCTCCTCCGCCGAGGCCGTGGCGACCCTCCTTGACTGCACGTCAGAACAGGCCGAGCTGGACGGCCTCGGGCTCCTGCTCCACGCCAGGTGGCGCCTCCTCGGAGACGACCGACTCCTGCGCCTGCTCGAGAAGCACCGGAATACGCGCGAAGTCCTCCTCGAGCACCTTCAGCATCGAGGGCGTATAGAGCGCGGCCGCAGGATGGTAGAGCGGGTAGAGGGAGACCTTGCGGGATCCGAGTGTGACCTCCTGCGGCTGCCCGTGCACGCGGGTGATCCCTGCAGGGCGGCCCGACAGCAGCTTCGTCGCGAAGTTACCGAGCGTGGCGACGAGAGTCGGTTCCATGAGCTCGATCTGCCGGAAGAGGTGAGGCTCGCACGCGGCGATCTCCTCGGGCTGCGGATCGCGGTTTCCGGGAGGCCGGCATTTGAGGACATTCACGACATAGACGTCGGCTCGCGTGAGCCCGATTCCCTCGAGGAGCCGATCGAGCAGCTTGCCGGCCTGCCCGACGAACGGGACCCCCTGCTGGTCCTCGTGAAACCCGGGCGCTTCGCCCACGAACAGCAGGTCGGCATTCGGGCTGCCCGAGCCGAACACGACCTGGGTGCGCCCGGCTGCGAGCGCGCACTTCGTGCACGTCGACGTCTGCTCCGCGTACTCCCGGAGCGCCGCTGCGCGCTCGACGGCATCCATCGGCGTCAGTTTACGTCTGGCGCCGGATGCGTTCGTTCGTCCTCGCGAGTGGCTAGCCGCAGCCGCAAGAGCCGCCGCAGCAGCCGCCCCCGCCGGCGCGTGGCGCCGATGCAGGAGCAACGCCGACCTTCGCCGCGCCATGCACCGCGAAGGTCGAGAGCTGCTTCAAGACCTTCGCCGCACCGCACTCCGGACAGGTGACGGCTTGCTCGCTCGAGCGGACGAGCTCCTCGAAATGCGACTCGCATTCCATGCACGCGTACTCGTAGATCGGCACCCGCCGAGTGTACTGTCGGAGCCCATGGAGCGGTGGAACGTGCCCGTCCTGGAGGGTCGGATCGTCCGGCTCGAGCCGCTGTCGTCCGAACACGAGGGCGGACTGTGGGAGGCGTCCCGCGATGATCGAACCTGGCGCTGGCTCAGCATCGTTCAACCACGGACCACGGACGCGTGGGAGGCGTGGCTGAGCCAGGCGCTGGCAGCGGCCGAGGCGGGAATCGAGATTCCCCTCGTGACACGGCGTCACGAGCAGATCGTCGGCTCGACGCGGTTCCTCGCGCTGCGCCCCGAGCATCGCTCGGTCGAGATCGGCTGGACGTGGCTCCACCCCTCGATGTGGGGCACGGGCGCCAACGTCGAGGCGAAGCTCTTGCAGCTCGAGCACGCCTTCGAGCGCTGGGGCTGCCGCCGCGTGGAGCTGAAGACCGATGCGCAGAACGAGCGCTCGCGCGGTGCGCTCACGGCGTTGGGCGCGACGTTCGAGGGGATCCATCGAAAGCACATGCTCGTGCGCGACGGCGAGAACCGCGACAGCGCGTGGTACAGCGTCACGGACGACGACTGGCCGGCGGTTCGCGCTCACCTCGTGGCACGCCTCGCCGCGTAACGCGCTGCTACCCTCCGGCTGCCCGGTATCCGGAGACGGAACTGGAGCCACCGATGATCGAGCGAATCAGAGTCGTAGGCGCGGGTGGCCGCGTCGGTTCCGCGGTGAGCGCACGGCTCGCCGAGCGTGGCGTGCTGCTCGACGGCGACGAGCCGAAGCTCGTCCTGCTCTGCGTCCCCGATCGCGCGATCGCGGAGGTGGCTCGAGAGTTCGCACCTGGGCCGTGGATCGCGCACGTGAGCGGGGCGACGCCACTTTCGGCGCTCGACCCACACGAACGGCGCTTCGGGATGCACCCGCTGCAGTCGTTCTCCAGGAGTCACGGACCAGAGCAGCTCGACGGTGCCTGGGCTGCGGTCACCTCGGAGTCGGACGCCGCGCGAGATGTCGGCTTCTGGCTCGCCGAGA
>JACCUU010000181.1 GCA_013811645.1 Actinomycetota bacterium
TAGAGCTCTCGGATCTCCGAGGTGAGATGCACTGCCACTCGACCTGGTCCTCCGATGGAAAGAGCTCGATCGAGGAGATGGCGACCGAGGCGAAGAGCCGCGGCTACACGTTCCTCTGCCTGACCGACCACTCGCACTACCTGCGCGACGGGCGCATGGAGTCCCAGTGGCAGGAGATCGGCGCAGTCAACGCGCGCGTGAAGCCGTTCCGCATCCTGCGCGGGGTCGAGGTGAACATCCGCGCCGATGGCTCGCTCGACGTCGACGACGAGGTGCTCGCGGAGCTCGACTGGGTCGTCGCCTCGATGCACACCGCCTTCGAGCGCAGCTCGACCGAGCGCATCCTGGGAGCGATCGACAACCCCAACGTCGACTGCATCGGACACCTCACCGGACGGCGGATCCTGAAGCGGACCGGCGCGGAGGTCGACATCGAGCGCGTGGTTGCGCGCGCCGCGGAGACGGGGACGGCGCTCGAGATCAACTCCCAGCCCGATCGGTTGGATTTGCGCGACACGCACGCACGTCTGGCGGGAGAGGCCGGTGTTCTCGTCCCTGTGACGACCGACGCCCACTCGACCACCGCGCTCGGGTATGCCGAGTTCGGGATCGGGCTCGCGCGCCGCGCGTGGTTGACGAAGGAGCAGGTATTGAACACGCGCACATGGGCGCAGATCGCCCAGTGGCGGCGATGAGCCTTGTCCTGGGTAGGGCGGGGCATCCGTCGCCCCTGCGACAACCAGCGATGTCATGAGCTCGTTCCGGGAGGACGGCGCTGCTGCCGTCGAGTGGGTCGCGTCCTACCTCGAGCGCGTGAGCGACTTGCCTGTTCTCTCCCAGGCCGAGCCGGGAGACATCCGCGCAACGCTTCCACCTTCACCGCCCGACGAGCCGGAGCCGTTCTCGTCGGTGCTCCGCGACCTCGACACCGTGCTCCTGCCCGGGCTCACGCACTGGCAGAGCCCGAGGTTCTTCGGCTACTTCGCCGCGACCGGATCCGAGCCGGGCGTCCTCGCCGAGCTCTTGATCGCCGGGCTCAACCAGGTGGGGATCCTCTGGCGCACATCTCCAGCGTTGCAAGAGCTCGAGGAAGTGACGCTCGACTGGCTCGCGCAGCTCCTCGGTCTGCCGTCCGATTTTCACGGACACATCGAGGACACGGCCTCGACCGGGGTACTCTCGGCGCTTGCGGTCGCGCGGGCGGTTCGTCCTGGTCACCGCGTCGTGCTCTGCTCCGAGCACGCTCACTCGGCCGCCGACAAGGCCGCGAAGCTGCTGGAGCTCGAGCTCCGCAAGGTCCCGGTGGATGACGAGTTCCAGCTCCGGCCCGAGCTGCTCGAGCTGGACGACGCGTGCGCGGTGATCGCAACCATCGGGACGACAGGCGCCGCCGCGATCGACCCCGTTCCCGAGATCGCGGACGCGTGCAAAGCGGCGGGCGTCTGGCTGCACGTGGATGCCGCCTACGCCGGGTCCGCGGCCGTGTCCCCGGAGCTTCGCCCGCTCTTCGCGGGCTGGGAGCGTGCGGACTCGATCGGTGTGAACCCGCACAAGTGGCTCGGCGTGCCGATGGACTGCTCGGCGCTCTGGACACGCCGGCCGGACGATTTCCGGCGCACGTTCAGCCTCGTTCCCGAGTTCCTGCAATCCCCCGACGACGCGGTGAACCTGAGCGAGCTCTCCATCCCGCTCGGCCGTCGCTTCCGGGCGCTCAAGCTCTGGGCGGTGCTCCGCTGCTTCGGCCGTATGGGCCTCCAGGAGCGGATCCGCGAGCACGTGAGGCTGGCTGCGCTCTTCGAGGGGTGGGTTCGAGACGAGCCGGGGTGGGAGATCGTCGCGCGGAGGCACTTCTCGCTCGTCTGCTTCCGCCGCGAGGGAGCGGACGCAGAGAACGAGCGCCTTCTCGAGAAGGTCAACGCCTCGGGCGAGGCGTTCCTCTCGCACGCTCGCCTCGGCGACCGCTATGCGCTCCGGCTCGCGATCGGAAACTTCCGCACGAGCGAGGACGACCTGCGCCTGGCCTGGGACGTACTCAACCGGGAGGCTGCCGTCCTCTGAGATAGATCCGCGAGGCGTTGAAGACGCG
>JACCUU010000185.1 GCA_013811645.1 Actinomycetota bacterium
TTGCTCGTCTTGCTGCTCGTCTTCGGCGCCAAGCGGCTTCCCGAGATGGGACGATCGCTTGGGAAGGGGATGCGGGAGTTCAAGGACTCCGTCTCCGGCCTAACGGACGACAAGGAGACGACGTATCCGCCCGCAGCTGGGCTTCCCGCCGCCTCGTCGGAGCCCGACACGCCCGCAGATCCTCACGGCATTCCTGCCGATGAGACCGAGCGGGAACGCGTCTCGTAACGAGCGCACATGCCCAAGTGGCGTCGGTGGCTTCCGCGCCGCCTCACCCATGGTGAGGAGGCAACGCTCGTCGAGCACCTGGACGAGCTTCGGACTCGCCTGATCATCTGCCTGTTGGCGATCGTTCCGGCGTTCGCACTGGCCTTCGCGTTCCACGAGAACATCGTCGAATGGTTGACCGTGCCGCTTCCGGACGACCGGAACCTGGTCACGTTCGGCGTGACCGAGCCGTTCACGACCTCTGTGAAGGTCAGCCTCATCGCCGCGCTCGGACTCGTCCTGCCCGTCATCCTGTGGCAGATCTGGGCGTTCTTTGCTCCCGCCGTCTCGCCGAACTTCGAGCGGGTCGCGCTCCTCTTCGTCGTCCTCGCGACGTCGCTCTTCGCCATGGGCGTCGTCTTCATCTACTACATCGTCCTTCCCCGCGCACTCGACTTCCTGACGAGCTACGACGAGGACTTGTACGACATCCAGATCCGCGCGAGCTACTACTACACCTTCGTCGCCATGACCCTGCTCGGAGGTGGGCTCGCGTTCCTGATGCCGATCTTCGTGCTCGCACTCGTGAAGCTGCGGATCCTGACCTCGACGCGACTGCGCCAGAACCGCAAGATCGCATACGTGATCCTCCTGGTTTTCGCCGCATTACTTCCGACGGTCGACCCGGTTTCCCTGGCCCTCGAGATCGTCCCGCTGGTTCTCCTGTTCGAGGCCTCGATCTGGGCGTCTGTGCTGATGGAGCGGCGCTGGCCCGCTGAGACCTGGGAAGAGGAGCTTCCCGAGCCCGAGGCCTGGTGAGAATCCTCTCGGCGGACTGGGTCGTACCCGTCGAGGGGTCGCCCATCCGCGACGGGGCAGTTGCGATCGGTGACGACGGGCGGATCGTGAGCGTCGGGCCTGCGGGCGAAATCGAAGCGGGAGAGCGCTTCCCGGATGCCGTGATCTTCCCCGGCTTCGTGAACGCGCACACACACCTCGAATACGCGACCTACGCCGGCTTCGGGGACGGCCTCTCGTTCGGTCCCTGGATCGCGCTGCATGTCGAGCGGAAGGGGCGGATCGGGTTCGAGGAGATGGAGTCGATCGCGCGGCTCGGTGCGGTCGAGTGCCTGCGTTCGGGGATCACGACCGTGGGGGATTGCAGCTTCAGCGGCGCCGCGGCAACTGCCTGCGACGCGCTCGGGCTTCGCGCCATCGTCTATCTCGAGGTCTTCGGACAAGACGCCTCTGTCCTTTCGGAGCGGTTCGAGCGGCTCCGCGAGCTCATCTCTCACGCGCTCTCGGATCGCGTTCTGCTCGGAATCTCGCCACACGCCCCGTACACGTGCACGCTCGAGCTGTATCGCGCCTGCGCCGAGCTCGGACTTCCGACGGCCACGCATCTGGCCGAGAGCGACGCTGAGACCGAGTTCCTGAAGACGGGTAAGGGCTCCTGGCAGGCGTTCGCCGACATGCTCGTACCGCCGCTCGGGAAGACCGGGATCAGGGCGCTCGCGGACGCCGGGCTGCTCGGCCCGCGCCTGCTGGCCGCTCACTGCGTCCAGGCAGACGCGGAGGAGATCGAGCTCCTGGCCGCAAACGATGTCGCGGTCGCGCACTGCCCTCGTTCCAACGGGTACCTGGGCTGCGGGGTCGCGCCGCTCCACGCCCTTCGCGAAGCCGGCGTCCGCGTCTCGATCGCAACCGACAGCCCTGCGTCGACCCCGTCCTTCGACATGTTCGACGAGATGCGCGCAGCCATCGTCGGAGCGAGGGCGCGCGAGCGGCGCCCAGACGCGCTTTCCACCTCGGACGCCCTCGAGCTCGCGACTCTCGGCGGAGCCCGTGCGCTCGGGCTCGATGCAGAGATCGGATCGCTGGCCCCCGGTAAATGGGCGGATCTGACGGTTCTCTCGCTTGCCGCCACGCCTCATCTGCCGTGGGAAGATCCCGTTACGGCAACCGTTCTCGGAGGCTCTCCCGACGGCGTCCTCGCTACTCTCGTCTCCGGCACGACTCGCTACGAGAAAGGAGGAAAGACATGGCTCGAGCTGATCGACGTCGCTCGCAACGCGCGCGGCCGGCTCCTCCTGCCCGCCCCCAGACCGTAGCGATGGAAGACACCATGTTCTTCCCCAAGCTGCGCCGGAACGCGAAGTGGATGTTCCTCTTCCTCGCACTTGTCTTCGGGCTTGGCTTCGTGGGGTTCGGAGTCGGCGCCGGGGGTGTGGGCATCGGCGACGTCTTCCGCGGCGCCGGCGGGTCGGGAGTGCCTTCCATCGACGACGCCGAGGAGCGCGTCTCGGAGAATCCTCGCGACGCGGAAGCGTTCCGCGATCTCGCCACCGCGCACCAGACCGAAGGCAACACCGACGATGCGATCGAGGCGCTCGAGAGCTTCGTCGCCCTCAAGCCGAAGAATGCTGCCGGCCTCGTCGATCTCGCGAGCCTCTACCTGATCAAGGTCGAGGAGGCACAACGACGCGCCCAGATCGCGAACGTACGCGCCGCCTATCTTGCGCCCGGCGCGAGCATCTCCTCGATCGCGCAGTTCGGCGGCAGACCGCTGGACGCCGACGCCATCTCGAGTGCCGTCAACAACCAGCTTTCGCAGATCGTCCAGACCGAGCTGGGAGTGGCACAGCAGGCGGCTGCGCTAGCGGTCGACGCGTACAAGCGTCGCGCTGCGACCGAGCCACGCAACGCCCTCTATCAGCTCGAGCTCGCGCAGACCGCCGAGTCGGCGAGCGACATCACGACCGCGGTTGCCGCGTACGAGAAGTTCCTCGACCTCGAGCCCGATGACCCGAACGCGGTCGACGTCAAGCGGCGGTTGAAAGAGCTGCGCGCCCAGTCCGGCACGACGGGCTAGCTGCTCGGTCGGCAACCGCGCCCTCGCCCCCGATCGAGCATCTAGACTCGCGCCCTGTGAGGGTCGCCGCCGTTCTCAGCGCCATCTGCGCGGCCGTTCTCACATTCGCGGTTGCCGGGTGCGGCACGGGCGGTTATACCGACGGCGGCAGCCAAGGGGCTGGAAAGCAGCTGTTCACGCAGGCCTGCGGCGTCTGCCACACGCTCGCCGATGCCGGGACGGCGGGGACGATCGGCCCCAACCTCGACGACGCCTTCGCCCAGGCGCGCGTAGACGGCATGACCCCGGACACCTTCACGCAGGTCGTCGCGGTGCAGATCCGGTTCCCGATCGAGATGACCTCGACTGGCGCTCCCGGGATGCCCGCGGCCGACGACACACTCCCCTCTTGCGACGACGTCGAAGGTGATGCGTTCTGTGTCAGGGATCAAGATCAAGCTGTGGCTGACATCGCCGCCTACGTTGCGGCGGTCGCGGGAACCGGCGTGACCGCCGACGCGCCGACCGACGGCAAGTCGATCTTCACCGCGAGCTGCGGCTCATGTCACACGCTGGCCGACGCGGGTACGGCGGGCGCCATCGGTCCCAACCTCGACGAGGCGAGGCCGCCCAAGGCGCTGGTCGTCGACCGCGTGACGAATGGCCAGGGCGCCATGCCGTCGTTCAAGGATTCACTCGATTCCCAGCAAATCGAGGCTGTCTCCGCGTACGTGTCCTCGTCAGCGGGGCGGTAGGGCGAGACAAGCAGGTGACTGTCACCGTGCGGTGGCGGTCACCGAGATCACACGTGCTCGAGATCGACGACGACGTGCGTCACCGGGACGTCGTAGCGCTCGCGTAACGCGCGGACCACGCCTCGCTCGAGCCAGTTCGACCGCCCCTCGGGGTGCGTCGACACGACCAGCTCGTTCGGCCGGAACTTCCTCACCGCATCCTCGACCGCGACGAGAGGGTCGACGTCACCCACGTCTCCGCGCGCCTCGATGCCGACCGAGGAGAGGCGCTCGAGCGTCGCGCAAAGGCGGCTCTGGGCCGCGGCCCTGGCCGGATCCTCGTCCGAGGTCCAGGTTCTCAGGCGGGAGTTGAGCGCGGGACAGACCACGTAGAAGAGCGACCTTCCGGTGAGCGCGAGCTCACCGATCACCTGCATGAGCTCGTCGCCGCCGACGGTCTCGTTGGCCACGACGAGCACGCGCTTCTCATCGGAGGTCCCGAGCTGCTCGATCTGCTCTCTGGGCGGGCTCGGTGCGCCCTGGCGGGTGTAGGCCCAGACGGCGGCGCCGGAGAGCGCGAGGAAGACGAGGAGTCCGACCCAGGGGTTGAGCCACGAGGCGACGACGATGAGAGCGAACGCCCCGATCGACAGCAGGAGAAAGCGGAACGCCGCGTCCTCGCTGCGGAAGGGGCTCTCCACCTCAGATGAGGTAGACGACCGCGTAGACGACGATCCACATGACGTCGACGAAGTGCCAGTAGATCCCCGGAAGCTCGACGCCGTGGTGATGCTCGGGCGTGAAATGGCCGCGGAACCCGCGCACGATGACCATGCCGAGCAAGGTCAAGCCGATGAAGACATGGGCGCCGTGCAGCCCCGTGAGCCCGAAGAAGACCGAGGCGAAGGCCCCGTCGCCGGTATTGAAGCCGACGCTCAGGTACTCGACCACCTGCGTGAGCAGGAAGGCGAAGCCCATGAGGAACGTCAGCACCATCCCGGCCAGAAATGCCTTCCGGTTGCCGCGCTTGATCGACTGCAGCGCCCAGTGCATCGTGAAGCTGGAGGTGACCAGGATGGCCGTGTTCACCCCGGCCACGAAGACCGGGAAGTGATACGGCTCCGGGGGCCATTCCGAGGGCGCGCCGGGGTTGACCACCCGCACGAAGAAGTACGCGGTGAAGAACGAGCCGAACAGCATCGCCTCCGAGGCGATGAAGAGCAGCATCCCGAGCACCTTCGCGTCGATGCGCGAGCTCTTGTTGGCCTCGGGCGGACCGTGGTGATCGTGGATGGCTTCCGCGTGACTCGTCACACGGCCACCTCCACCGCGGGCTCCACCATCACGTGCTCCACGGGGAGGCCGCTCTCGGAGCGAAGGCGGCCGACGAGATCGCGGCGGAGCCAGCCCGAGCGTGCGCCCGGGAAGGTCGAGACGATGATCTCGTCCGTGCGCTCGTCGCGAATCGCCTGCATCGCGGCCGTGAAGGGATCCGGGTGCGCGATCTGGCCGTGGATGTCGATGCCTTCGGCGCGTAGCTCGGACAGCGCGGCCCGCAGGCGTCGCTCGGCCTCGGGGTGCTCGGACCGCGTCGGGTCGCTCTGCGGCGCGAGGATCAGGAAGCTCGCACTCCCTTCCTTCGCCCGCGCGCGGATGCGCTCGAGGAGCGACTCGGAGAGCACGGTCTCGTTGGCCACGACGAGGACGTTCTCCCCCGACCGACCGGAGACGTCGCTGACGACGTGCTCGACCGGCCTGCCGGCCGCGGCCCTGCGGATCTCCTCGAGCAAGTTCTTGCGGAGCCATCCCGATCGGGTCTCGGGATGCGTCGAGACGATGATCTC
This sequence comes from Actinomycetota bacterium, assembly GCA_013811645.1. Taxonomy (GTDB): domain Bacteria; phylum Actinomycetota; class Thermoleophilia; order Gaiellales; family Gaiellaceae; genus GMQP-bins7. The sequence goes on from JACCUU010000185.1 coordinate 5,637, forward strand.
GTCGATGGCCTCGGAATTGAGGAGGTCCTTGACGGCGGCTAACGGATCGTCGTCGAACACGGTGCCGTGCGCCGGGATACCGGCCTCTCTGAGCGCTCTCACCGTCCGGTCGAGACGACGGCCGGCCGCAGCGCGCCGCGAATCGCGGTAGACGACGTAGCCGGCACGCGGTTGCGTCACCGGAGCGACCACGGTCACGCGAACCGGCCCCTCTTCCGCTCTGCGCTTCACCGCGGCCACGAGCTCGGCGGAGGCCAGCGTCTCGTTGGCGACGACCAGGATCTGGGGAGTGGAGCTCACGGGCGGATTTCCGCCCAGTGAGCGTGGAGGGGTGTGGGGAACCGGGAGGTTCCCC
>JACCUU010000200.1 GCA_013811645.1 Actinomycetota bacterium
CTAAGCGCACGCCCTCCCGCTTGCAACTCGACGGCCGAAAGAAAGCGAGATCAGCAACCTCTAGCGGGTTGCCTGATTGAGCCCTGACTGCCGGTCCGTCCTGCGGAGTATCGGGCACGGAGCAGCAGAGAGTCCCTGAGGAGGTCGCAGCGGGGCCACACGACCGCAGCGAGCATCCGGTACGGATCTTCGCCCTCCGCGATCAGTTGACGAGCAGCTTTGCCGCGCCTCATCAGCGGCTTGTCGTATGGAGCCTGCAACGGGTGCGTTCGGCTTACGCCTTCGCCGGGTGCGCCACGACCCGCACTGCCGTCAGCGCCGGAGTCTTCTCGTCGGCGAGATCAGCCTTGCAGACCTTCGCCTGGACGAGCACGCGATCACCAACCACGAGATCGGCAAGCGTCTTCTTGCCTTGACGGCGCACCTTCGTATCCGCGTTGGTTGCGACCGAAGTCGACGCCGAACCCGTGACGTACGCACGCCCCCAGCGATTTGCACTGGTCACATCCACGCTCAGAGGAGCTCCCGTGAGCAAGCCCTTGAGGACTACCGTCACCTTCGGCTTGCACGCCTCACCTGTCGCCGGCGGCTTGCCTTTGCCGGGGGGTGGTGCAGCGACCGCAGCCGAGACCACAAACATGGCGGCGGCGAGGCTGACGAGCAGCAACCTGAGTTTCATTGACGTCCTCCTTGGATCTAGGCGCTCTTGGCAGTACACAGAGAGACGCTGAGAACAACGGAAACTTGCGCTATTTCCACGGGATCCCTCAAACGAGGCTTGGCGGCGTGGGTGTGATGAGTGCGAACCGGAAACGCAGCAAGAGTTGTCCGTTGTGGGCATCTCTCAATACGGGAGAAACCCGGAACCAATCAGGTGGCGCTCGGCCTGGGGAAGCTTGAGCGGGAGGGTCAGGAGAGACGCCGCGAACAAGTTCCGTCTCTGTTGAAGACGGAACGCGTAAGTGCTATTTCTCTTGCGCCTCGGGCCATGCATAGACAACGATCCGCTGTCTCGCGGAACCCCTTGGCGTACAAGCGCTGAGAAGAAGCAGCTCGTGACCCCTCGCGTCTGCGATGTGCAAGTTCTTCGCCGAGAGAATTCTGCGCCCGGACGTCCGGTAAGCGTGAACGCGGCCCTGCCAGCGGATGTAGATGGAATCGCCGGGCCGTAGACGCTCGAGCCAATAAAACGGTCTGGTGTACGTAGTCCTGTGTCCTGCGACAGCGATCGTGTCACCGCCGCCGGGCCTCCCCGTCACCGGCCACCAAGCGGGGCCTTTGGCCAAGTTCGAGCCGATCTTGACCCTGAGGCGGAGGCGCGGGATGTTGATCTGGGCGACGCTGTTGACACCGGCCGGCGTCCGCACCTTCGGTGGCCTGATCGTTGGACGGACGTTCAAGCTTGCGACCTTCGTGGCTCCGACCTGGTGATTCAGGGGCTGGTTGATTCGATTCGATTCCGCGGACAGTAGAACGAACATGACGACGAGCGTCCCCATCAGGGCCAAAGCGATGATGGGGACGCGCGTCCTCATGCTTATGGAGTGAACGGCGCTGCCTGGGCTGCCTTGTTCGGCGTGGTGGCCGAGGCATTCACGCTAGCGACCACTGCAGGCGCGGCTTTAGCCGGCTTCTGCGACGTCGGAGGAGTGAACACAGGCTGTGAGTCCTGCGTAGACGGAGTGGTTCCGGTCTGATTCGGCTCCGCAGGAGTCGTCTCCGTACCGGTCGTCTCGCTAGGCGTCGACTCGGTCGGAGTTGTCTCCTTGGGAGTCGACTCGGTCGTGGTGGTCTCCGTTGTCGTTGTGTCAGTCGTGGTCGTGTCCGTGGTCGTTGTCGTGTCCGTGGTCGTAGTGTCCGTCGTCGTCGTCTCGGTGATCGGGACGAGTTCGTAGGAGTAGTGGCTGATGTCCTTGCCCGAAGGGTGCGTGATCGTCACGGTCTGCCGGGGCGGAATCACGTCCACGTACACCGGCCCGTCGCCCTGGTTCGCGGATCCCGCCTTCACGCAGTAGCGCGAAATTAGGAAGCCATCCGGGGCTGTGATGGTGATGGATTTATGGTCCCCGGTTACGTCGATCTTGCCGCTCGTCAACCCGTCGCAGACCTGATCGTTGGCCTGGCCCGCCTGCGAGGACGCTGTGTCCGGAGTGCCCGCGAGCGCCGC
>JACCUU010000201.1 GCA_013811645.1 Actinomycetota bacterium
GGACGAGTGGCGTCAGGCTGAAGCCTGACCCCGGACCGAGTGGAGTGGGTCATCTTCAGCCTGACGCCACTCGTCCGACGATGACGCGCGCGTATGTCGGCTTGGGGGCAAATCTCGGGCCGAAGGAGGTGACGCTCTTGCGCGCGGTCGATCTCCTCGCCGTCGAGCCCGGAGTCGAGGTTCTTGCGGTGTCTCAGCTGCACGAGACACAGCCGGTCGGAAACACGCACCAACCAGATTTCCTGAACGGCGCTCTGTCCGTGGACACCAGCTTGTCGCCGCGCGAGCTCCTGGATGCGCTCCTCCGCGTCGAGCAGGAGCTCGGACGGGTGCGTGACGACGAGCGGTGGGGACCACGAACCATCGACCTCGATCTGCTCGTCTACGGCGACGAGATCGTGGACGAGCCGGGCCTGCGCGTGCCCCACCCGCGGCTCCACGAGCGACGTTTCGCGCTGGAGCCGCTCGTCGATCTCGAGCCCGAGCTCGTGGTCCCCGGGCTCGGCGCGGTTTCCGAGCTTCTCGCTCAACTAGACTGATCGGCGTGTCCCACCTCGACGAGCTCGACGAGTTCGAGGCTGAGCTCGAGATCTCCTTGAAGAGGGAGTACTCGGCAGTCTTCGGGCTCTTTCGCTACTGCGTTCTCACCCAGGACGCGACGTATCTCTGTAACCAGCTCGACGTCGAGTCCTTGCCACAGGCGAGCTATCCGTTCTTCCACGTGCGGATGGAGGACGTCTGGGTTTGGGACAAGAACCGGCCGACGCGGATCATCCCGCGTGCGGAGGTCTACACCTCGGGCGACGTGACGATCGAGGAGCTCAGGGGCGAGGGGGAGGAACCGCGCCTGAGCGCCGAAGCGCTCGCCGAACGCATCGGCCAGCAGTTCCCGGGCGACGACGAGCCCTCGTAGGTCGCTGTGGGAAAGCGGCCGCGAAGCGGACGCCTTCAAGGATCTTCGCGCGACCGAAGTCCGCGCGAGCGAACTTCGGTCTTGCGCCTAGGAAGAAGGACGATCACGCTCGGCGAGCCACTGCTCGAAGCGGCCTTCGGGTGAGTCGAGGTAGCCGCGCAGGTCGGTATCGAACCCGGCTACGCCGTCTCGGAGCTGGAACAACCGGAACTCGAGCACGCGCTCCGGATCGCAGGTGTGCTCATCCCGCTCCTCGGCTGCGACCGACGCGCCGCAGTCGGCGCACGGCATATGGCGGGAAGCGAAGAAGCTGGACATGGCGATTTCGGGGAAGCCATCCTTCGCCGTTTCGCTCTCCGACCCTGCAACGTCGAGGGGCCGCCGAAGCGGCCCCTCCATCCACGCGTGAGTTCTCGACTCAGGCCTGAGTCGGCGCAGGAACCGCGCCCAGCTGCACGAGCATGCCCAGCGTGTCCCACGTAGTCCACTCCTCGACCACCATGCCGTTATCGAGCCGCGAGATGGTGATACCCGACACCGTCACTCCCTTGCCGGTCGGAGCGATGCCGGCCACTTCGCCGGTCTGGGTGCCGCGTGCGGTCCATCGCGATGCCACCTTGTCGCCCTCGGCGATCTGATCGTCGACGGTGATGCGGCCGTCGGGGAATCCGTCGATGTACTGCTGGATCTGGGTCTTCGCGCCGGCCGGACCTCGGATCGGCTCGGGGGCCGACGGGTCGAAGCCGATGTAGCCAGGCCCGATGAGCTCGTCGATGACGTGCATGTTGCCCGTCCACGGCTCCTCGATCAGGCGTCGGACGATCTGCTTTGCGTCCGCCATGCGTGCTCCTTTCGCTCGTCTACGCCGAAGGAACTCGAGAGTGGCGGCGAGGACGACGGCGCACCCCGCGAGCACGAGAGAGATCTCGAGCCCTGTCCGGCCGCGACTCTGCCTCCGAGACACCTTGGCTCCGACTCTATAAGAGCTCACTCGCAGCTGCTCTGATTCACTTGCGTCGATGCTCCTCGCCGTCGATGTCGGCAACACGCAGACCGCGCTCGGCCTGTACGCGGGCGACGAGCTCTCGGATCATTGGCGGGTCGCGACCGAGCGGTCGACGACGGCCGACGAGCTGGGAGTTCTCCTGAGCGGCCTCCTGGATTTCGACAGCGTCGAGGGAATCTGCCTCGCGTCGACCGTTCCAGTGCTGATCCGGGAGTGGGAGGAGCTTGCTCGGAAGTGGGCGGACTCCGCGCTTCTCGTCGTCGGCCCAGGTGTCAAGACGGGTATCCCGATCCGCTACGACGATCCACGCGAGGTCGGCCCGGACCGCATCGTCAATGCGGTCGCGGCCAAGGAGCGCTACGGCGCTCCGGTGATCGTGGTCGACTTCGGCACCTCGACCAACTTCGACGTCGTCTCTCCTGAGGGCGAGTACGTCGGTGGTGTCCTCGCGCCGGGAATCGAGACCTCCATGGAAGCGCTCTTCGCCCGTGCCGCGCGGCTCGTGAAGGTGGATTACGCAGCGCCTGCGACGGTGATCGGGAAGACGACGGTCGGCGGGCTCCAGTCGGGCCTCGTGTACGGCTTCGCCGGTCAGGTGGACGGCATCGTCGGGCGCATACGGGAGGAGCTCGGTGCGGAGGCGCTCGCGATCGCGACCGGGGGGCTGGCAGACCTCGTGGCGCCACACTCGCGGACGATCGAGCGCGTCGACCCGTTCCTGACGCTCGACGGCCTGCGCCTTGTCTGGAAGCTGAACGCATGATCGATCCCGGGACGCTGGCGATCTTCGCGCTGGCGTCCGCAGCCCTCATCGCCGTCCCGGGCCCGGCGGTGCTCTACATCGTCACGCGGAGCATTCACCAAGGGCGACGCGCCGGAGTCGCGTCGGTGCTCGGGATCGAGGCGGGCGCGCTCGTGCATGTCGCAGCGGCGGCGGTGGGGCTCTCCGCACTGCTTGCGTCCTCCGCCGTCGCGTTCTCGGTGGTCAAGTACGCGGGCGCCGCGTATCTGATCGGTCTCGGGCTCTGGACACTCCTCGCAGGTCACGGCGGTGCGGACGCCGCGCTCAGCAGCGATGTTCGTCTTCGGCGCGTCTTCGCGCAGGGTGTCCTCGTCAACGCGTTCAACCCGAAGGTCGCCCTCTTCTTCCTCGCGTTCCTGCCGCAGTTCGTCGATCCCGATGCGGCTCATCCGGCTCTTCAGATCGGGCTCTTCGGGCTCGTGTTCGTCGCGATCGCCTTCGTTCTCGACCTTGGCTGGGCGTTGACCGCCGACGCGGCAGGCGGTCTATTGCGTCGCTCCCGGAGCTTTCTGCGGGCGCAGCGCTACGTATCGGGAAGCGTCTACATGGCCATGGGAGTCGCGACCGCTCTCGCCGGGGGAGACAGGGCCGGGCATGCGCAGTCCCTGCGCCAACCGTAGGGGCGAGGCATGCTCTCGCCCAACCCAGGCGACTACCCTCCGCCGTATACGGAGATCGGCAGCTCGAGCGTCACCTCGTCGCCCGACGGAACCTCGGCCTCCAGCCGTTCCAGGATCTCGAGCGCGCCCGGTGCCGCCGCCAGGAGCCGTCGCTCCACCTCTTCGGTCGACTCGAGTAGGACGAGCTCCTGCTTGAACGGCTTGGGGAATCTGCCCTGGCCGAGATACCAGCCGTAGAACTTCTTCAGGAAGCTCGAAGCCCGGCGGTCGCCGAGCTCGCGAACGACCTCGCGGATGAAGAGGACGAGCTCGGCCGCGACCTCTTCACGTGAGGGAGCGGTCGACTCGCCGTCGACGATCTCCTCGAGCGCCCAGGGGTTGCCCTGCGCGCCGCGTCCGACCATGACCGCCTCCGCGCGGGTGGTCGCGAGCACCGCTTGGGCGCGAGCGCGGGAGGTCACGTCTCCCGACGCGACGACCGGGACGTCCACCAGTGAGACGAGCTCAGCCGTCAGCGCATGATCGGCGGTTCCGGTGTACATCTGCTGCGCTGACCGCGGGTGGAGGGTCAGCGAGGCTGCGCCGGCTTCGACGAGACTTGGGCCGAGCTCCAGACATGAGCGCGAGCCGTTTGCCAGACCGCGCCGCAACTTGACCGTGACCGGAAGATCGACCGCGGCGGCGACGGATTCGACGATGCTGCAGGCGAGCACAGGATCCTCGAGCAGCGTCGCGCCTGCCCCGGTCCGCGTCACCTTCCTGACCGGGCAGCCGAAGTTGAGGTCGACGATGTCGGCTCCGACTGCTTCTACCAGCTTCGCCGCATTCGCGAGCGTTCGCGGCTCGGACCCGAAGAGCTGAATCGCGAGCGGATGCTCGTCCGCGGCAACACGTAGGTACCCGAGCGTTCGCTCGTTGCCGTGCTCGATCCCTGCGCAGCTCACCATCTCGGAGCAGACGAGACCCGCTCCGTAGCGGCGACCTTGCCGTCTGAAGGCCTGCACGCTGACGCCCGCCATCGGGGCGAGAACCAGCCTCGTCGGTATCTCGACCGGGCCGATGTGCCAGGGTGTGCGTAGATCGATCACTGCTCCCGATGGATCGTAGACCGCGGTTGACGCTACCTTGGCGGCGCAGCTACCATTCCCGGCCGTTTGACGGGGCCGGCGGGGCCTCGCCGTCTATCTCGGAGGGCATTTCTTGAAGGATGTGATCCTCACTCCCGAGGGCCATGAGCAGCTGAACAGCGAGCTCGGACGGTTGCGTACGGAGAAGCGCAGGGAGATCGCCGAGCGCATCGCCGCAGCGCGTGCATTCGGCGAGATCGCCGAGAACGCCGAGTACGACGACGCGAAGAACGAGCAGATGATGCTCGAGCACCGCATCGCGCAGCTCGAGGAGCGTCTTGCGAACGCCCGCGTGATCGATCCGAAGGACATCGACACGAGCGTCGTCTCCGTGGGGTCGGTCGTGCGGCTGCGAGACGTCGACGCGAAGGAGACGACTGAGTACTTCATCGTCGGCTCCGCGGAAGCCAACCCGGCCGAGCGCAAGCTGTCGAACGAGTCCCCGGTCGGCAAGGCGATCATGGGCCGGAAGAAGGGTGAGACCGTCGAGGTCGCGACACCGCGCGGCTCCAAGCTCAAGTTCAAGATCATGGAGATCAAGGCCGCGTAACTTCGTCGGTCGTCCGCATCGGCGGACACGATTCCCGCTCCGTCGTGGACTCGGAGCTTCTCCTCGTATTCGGCATCTTCGTCGCGTGTACCGGCTGGGTTCTTGCGGTTGTTGTCGTCGTCGTCGCCCACACGCCACCGAGGCCGCCGGCTGGACCGAAGACGCTCGATCTCGGTCCCGAGCCACCCGCGGTCGCCAACTTTCTGGTCCATGACTTCACGGTGACGGCCGACGCGATTCCGGCCACGCTCATCGATCTCGCCGCGCGAAACGTTCTCGACATCGAGCAGCGTGGCCCGGACGTGTTCTACGTGCGCGTTCGCAAGGCGCGCGGAGAGTCGCTCGCGGCGTACGAGCGGCGAGTGCTCGAGCACCTCGTACGCCACTCTCGGGACGGCGTCATGCCCGCCGCCGCGCTCACGACCGGTCCACCGGACGAATCGACGCGGTGGCAGCAGGACTTCCGGGCAGAGGTCGTCACGGACGTCAAGGCGCGCGGGCTCTCGACGGACGCGGTGGACGGCGGCGTCTTCACGGTGCTGTCGATGGCGTCGGTCGTTCCGGCAACCGTCATCGGCCTGACGACCGACCTGCAGTGGGGAGGCTTCGCGTTCGTGGGCGCTCTTGCGCTCATTGGCTGGCTGCGTGCGAGGCACCCGCAACGCGAGACCCCGGCCGGTCTCGAGGCTGCGTCCCGCTGGCTCGGCGTACGGGCCGCCCTCCCAGAGAACCCGGTGTTTGCGACGCACTCACCGCTCCAGGTCGAGCTCTGGAGCCGCCTGCTCGCGTACGGCGCGGCGCTCGGCGTCGCGTCCGGTGCGAGTCGTCCCCTTCCCATGGGCGTCGAATCGGATACCCACGCCTGGAGCGCATACAGCGGACGCTGGCGACCGGTGCGGATCTCGTATCCCCGCGTCTGGCCGCCAGGTTGGGGCAAGGACCCGATGCGCGCGGGTCGCCGCATCGCTGGTCGTCTTGGTGGGGCTCGGTCTCTTCCTTTACCTCTTCGCCCCGTCGCTGCTTCAGGGAGGTATGTTCGGCGCGGTCGCGGTCGCGGTCGCTGGACTCGGGGTCGTGCTCGCGGTCGCTCTGCTCGTGATTGCTGCTGCAGACTGGGGAACCGTGGTCGAGGTGACGGGGCCGATTCTTCGACTGCGCACTTTCGGGGGTGAGGACGACGACGAGCGCTACTACATCGCGGTAGACGACGGCAGCTCGGACCAGGTTCGCGCCTGGCGCATCGACGAGACGCTCTACGAGCGCCTCGCGCAAGGCGATTTGATCACCGCACGCCTCTCCCGCAACCTCTGCTGCGTGCGCTGGATCATCGCCGCCGAGGGCGCAGGCGCAGCCGGTTAGGCTGGTCGGCGTGACACCGCCGAAGCGATTTCCGGATCGGGATGCGATCGCTGACCTTCGCGCCGCAACCGACGGGATCGAGGCCGGAGGCGAGCTCGAGGACACGAGGCGCCTCGCGGGCCGTGTGATGGCGCGTCGCGATATGGGGAAGCTCGTCTTTCTCGACCTCGTCGACCGCTCCGGACGTATTCAGCTCATGTGCGACACGAGCCGAACGGGGGAGTTGGACGTGCACCTGGGCGACGTGGTCGGGGTGGCGGGACGGCCGGCGAAGTCGAGGCGGGGAGAGCCGTCGCTCGCGGTCGACAAGCTGACGATCCTCGCCAGGAACCGAAGCCCGCTGCCGGACACCTTTCATGGCCTGACCGACACGGAATCCCGCTATCGGAAGCGCTACCTCGACCTGCTCATGAACGATGAAACCCGCG
>JACCUU010000223.1 GCA_013811645.1 Actinomycetota bacterium
AGCTCGGAGTCGAGTTCGACGAGGATCTCGGGCTCGAAGGCGGCCATGGCCGGCGGCGCGTCGTGCACGCGGGCGGCGCCGCGACCGGTGACCGCGTCGCGAGAGTGCTCGTCGAGCGCGTGCTCGCTCACCCGCGAATCGAGGTCGTGGGGGGAGAGCGGATGCAGGACCTGTGGCGGTCGGGCGACCGCTGCGTGGGCGTCGTGACCGATCGTCGAGCCATCCGTTCGCGCGCGACGCTGCTGGCCACCGGTGGAGCCGCCGCGCTCTGGAGCCGGACGACGAATCCGCCTGGTGCGGTCGGAGACGGTATTGCCGCGGCCTACCGCGCCGGCGCCGCAATCGCCGATCTCGAGTTCGTGCAGTTCCATCCGACGACGCTCGTGGACTCCACGCTGCTCCTCTCCGAGGCACTGCGCGGCGAGGGTGCGCTTCTCCTCGACGACTGCGGCGAGCGCTTTACCGACGAGCTCGCCCCCCGCGATGTCGTCGCGCGCGACATTGCCGCGCGCGGAACAGCGCTTCTCGACCTGCGCGAGATCGACCGGGCGCGCTTTCCGAGCCTGATGGGAAGTCTCGCGGAGCGCGGCTACGACCCCGCCGAGGCGCCAATTCCGGTCGCTCCCGCGGCGCACTACACCGTCGGCGGGATCGTGACCGACCTCGACGGCCGAAGTGAGCTTTCCGGTCTCTACGCGGCGGGCGAATGCGCGGCGACTGGTGTCCATGGAGCGAATCGGCTGGCGTCGAACTCGCTTCTCGAATGTCTAGTCTTCGGCCGCCGGGCGGCGCTCGCGGCCCTTACCGAGCCTGGTCCTTCCGTACCTGTCCCTGCGTTCGCCGAGCGGCCACGTCCAGGGTCTGACCCCGGCCACGCCCACAACGGACAGGTGGACGAAACGGTGCGGACGGCGCTCTGGCGGGACTGCGGGCTGATCCGAGACTTCGCCGGGCTGGAGCGGCTGCGCGCCTCGTCACACGTGCTCACGCGGCTCATCGCCGAGAGCGCGCTCATCCGGGAAGAGAGTCGCGGCGCGCACTTCCGGGCGGACTTCCCTGTGGAGAATCGGTCTCTGGAGCGTCACGTCGTCCTTCGTCTTGATCACGAGCCAAGGCTGGAGACATGGCTGTAGCGGCCGATACTGTGGAACGGGTCGTCTACGCCGCGCTTGCGGAGGACGTCGGAGCCGGGGACGTCACGACCGAGGCAACCGTCGATGCCGACGCCGTCGGCACCGCCGAGCTCATCCTCAAGGAGGGCGGGATCGTCTGCGGGCTGGCCGCAGCAGAAGCCGTGTTCCGCGCTCTCGACCCGGATCTACGGTTCGAGGCCCTCGTCGAGGACGGCACGCCCGTCGAGCGCATGACCGTCGTCGCCGTCGTCTCGGGGCCCCTGCGCGCGATCCTCACGGGCGAACGGGTCGCACTCAACTTCCTCGGCAGGCTCTCGGGAATCGGGACGCTCACGCGACGGTACGTCGATGCCGTCGCAGGAACCGGGGTCGCAATTCTGGACACGCGCAAGACCACGCCTGGCCTGCGCCTGCTCGAGAAGCATGCGGTCGTCTGCGGCGGCGGCAGAAACCATCGCTTCGGTCTCGACGACGCCGTACTGGTGAAGGACAACCACCTGGCGGCGGTCGGGTCGATTCGCGCCGCGGTCGTGAGGCTGCGCGGGGCGACCGATCTTCCCATCGAGGTCGAATGCGACACGCTCGCGCAGGTTTCCCAGGCGCTGGAGGCGAATGTCGACGCGATCCTCCTCGACAACATGACGCCGGACGAGCTCGTCGCGTCCGTCGCCCTCGCGCAAGGTCGCGCGCGGCTCGAAGCGTCGGGAGGCGTGACGCTCGAGAGCATCCGCACCATCGCCGAGACCGGAGTCGACGAGATCTCGATCGGCGCTCTCACCCATTCCGCCCGTTCACTCGACGTCTCACTGGAGTTGACATGACCACACTCGAGATCACCACGCTGCATGAGGAGATCCGCGAGCTCGCGCGCACGCGTGACGCGGTGATCCTCGCCCACAACTACCAGGTGCCCGAGGTGCAGGACGTCGCCGATTTCGTCGGAGACTCGCTCGGGCTCTCGCACGAGGCGGCCCGCACCGAGGCGGACGCGATCGTCTTCTGCGGTGTTCACTTCATGGCGGAGACGGCCGCGATCCTCTGCCCGGAGAAGACCGTGCTCATCCCGGACCCCGACGCCGGCTGCTCGCTGGCCGCGTCGATCACCGCCGAGCAGCTGCGCACGTGGAAAGCGGAGAACCCGGGTGCGGTCGTGGTCTCGTACGTGAACACGACGGCGGAGGTGAAGGCCGAGAGCGACTACTGCTGCACCTCGGGGAACGCCAAGGCGATCATCGAGTCGATTCCCGAGGATCAGGAGATCTTGTTCCTTCCGGATATGTACCTCGGGCTCTGGCTCGAGAAGGTGACCGGACGCACGCTCCGCATCTGGATGGGCGAGTGCCACGTGCACGCGGGCATCCGCCCGGCCGACATCCAGCG
>JACCUU010000232.1 GCA_013811645.1 Actinomycetota bacterium
CCGATTGCGTCCCTGGCGGCGGCAACGGGGCGGCCGACACAGGTGATCGGCATGCACTTCTTCAACCCTGTGCCGGTCTTGAAGCTGGTCGAGGTGATCAGCTCTGACGAGACGTCGGACGAGACCCTCGCTGCGATCGTCGCGCTCGCCGAGGATCTCGGGAAGGTTCCGGCCGAGGCTCGTGACTCGCCGGGGTTCGTCTCGAACCGCATCCTCATGCCGTTCTTGAACGAGGCTGCCTACGCGCTCCAGGAGGAAGTCGCCGAGCCGGAGGCGATCGACACGATCGCGAAGCTCGGGTTCGCACATCCCATGGGCCCCCTCGCGCTCGCCGACCTCATCGGGCTCGACACCTGCGTCGCGATCATGGAGGTGCTGCACGAAGGGCTCGGGGATCCGAAATACGAGCCGTGTCCGTTGCTCCGGCAGCACGTCGCCGCCGGGAGGCTTGGCCGAAAGAGTGGTCGCGGCTTCTACGAGTACACGTAACCGAGGTGCGGAGAGCCCTCGACGGACATACCTGTGGATGAATCCGCTCGCTCTTGTTTCAGTTCGAGGTGTCCCAGGAGGACAAGTCCAGGGTCAGACCCTGGTTACAAGCGGCACATGAGGGGACGCGAGCCTTCGCCCAGGCGAGCCGTATAGTCACCCGCAATGGACTTCGAGCTCACCGCCGACCAGCGGGAGATCCAGAACCTCACGCGGGAGCTGGCGGAGGCCGAGATCGTCCCGAACGCGTCCGCCTGGGATCGGGAGCACCGCTTCCCGGACGAGCTCCTCCCGAAGCTCGCCGAGCTCGGGCTGATGGGCGTGTGCGTTCCGGAGGAGTACGGCGGCGCGGGGGCCGACTTCCTCTCCTACATCCTCGTTCTCGAAGAGCTCTCGCGCGCGGACGCGGGCGTTGGTGTGACTCTCTCGGTGCACACGAGCGCGACGACGCTCCCCATCCTCGCCTTCGGAACCGAGGAACAGCGATCGCGCTTCGTCCCACCACTTGCCCGCGGTGAGCAGCTCGGCGCGTTCGCGCTCACCGAGTCGAGCTCGGGCTCCGATGCGGCCTCGCTGCGCACGACCGCCGCGGCAGTCGACGACGGCTGGAAGCTCAACGGCTCCAAGCAGTGGATCACGAACGGGTCGCGCGCGGGGACGTTTGTCCTCTTCGCGCGAACCGACCCGAGAACCGAAGGAGCCAGGGGGATCTCCTGCTTTGTCCTCGACGCCTTGCACGTTCGGGTGACGCGCGAGGAGGAGAAGCTCGGTCTCAACTCCTCCACCACGTCAGACCTCGTTCTCGAGGACGTGCACGTCGAGACCGACCGGCTGCTCCACGACGAGGGGCGTGGCTTCCGCGTGGCGATGGCGACTCTCGACGGAGGACGGATCGGAATCGCGGCACAGGCACTCGGAATCGCACAGGCCGCGTACGACGTCGCCCGCAAGTATGCGCAGGAGCGCGTGCAGTTCGGGCGGCCCATCGCGGACTTCCAGGCGATCCAGTGGAAGCTCGCCGACATGGCGACCGAAATCGACGCGGCCCGCCTTCTGACCTATCGCGCCGCGTGGCTCAAGCAGCAAGGGCGCTCACACACGGCCGAAGGCGCGAAGGCGAAGCTCTTCACCTCGGAAATGGCACGGCGCCAGACCGCCGAGGCGATCCAGATCCTCGGGGGCTACGGCTACACGAAGGAATTCCCGGTCGAGCGCTACTACCGAGACGCAAAGATCACGGAGATCTACGAGGGAACGAGCGAGATCCAGCGTCTGGTGATCGCGCGCTCGATCCTCGGCCAGCAGTCGAGCGAAGTCGCCCCTACCCCTCAGGGCACTCATCCTTAGATCGATTCGACGATAGGGCAACCTGCAATCGTGTCGATCTCGTGCTCGCGAGCCGATTTGACGCGCGTGTCCCTAATCTACGGCGCGTGACCTCGCGCGACCGTGACGAGCCCGTTCGGCTGACGAAGATCTACACGCGCGGTGGAGACGCCGGGGAGACCTCGCTCGGTGACGGCACACGAACCTCCAAGCTCGATCTCAGGATCGCGGCATACGGAACCGTGGACGAGCTGAACTCCGCGCTCGGGCTCGTTCTCGCCTCACAGTGCCCCGACGAGATTCGCGACGTGCTCACCCGGGTGCAGAACGAGCTCTTCGACCTCGGCGCGGATCTCTCGGTTCCAGTGGAGAACGAGGGTCGCTTGCGTGTGACCCAGGGGCAGGTCGACGTGCTCGAACACGACTGCGACCGCTTCAACGCTCCCCTCCCGGAGCTTCGGAGCTTCGTGCTTCCCGGCGGTGGCGAGGTGGCGGCTCGCCTGCACATCGCTCGCACGATCTGCCGGCGGGGCGAACGTGACGCGCTGCTGGCCTCGGGCGCACATTCCGTCAACCCACTCGTTCTCGTGTACCTGAATCGCCTCTCCGATCTGCTCTTCATCCTTGCGAGGGCCGCGAACGCGGCCGACGGCCGGGAGGAGCCGCTCTGGAGGCCTGGGAGCTCGGCGTAGTTCTCGCCGGCTCGTTCGT
>JACCUU010000233.1 GCA_013811645.1 Actinomycetota bacterium
GACGCTGCAGGGCATCATCGCCGCCCGCCTCGACGGCCTCGGCTCCGACGAGAAGGCCCTGATGCTCGATGCGGCGGTCGTCGGGAAGGTGTTCTGGACCGGGGCGCTCGGTCGTGACGAGGAAAGCACGAGGCCCACGTTCCATTCGCTCGAGCGGAAGGGATTCGTCCGACGCCAACGCCGCTCGTCCGTCGAAGGCCAGAGCGAGCTCGCATTCGCGCATGCCCTCGTGCGCGACGTCGCCTACGGCCAGATACCGCGCGCCGACCGTGTGACGAAGCACCGCCGTGTAGCGGAGTGGATCGAGTCGCTCGGGCGGCCGGAGGATCATGCCGAGATGCGCGCGTACCACTGGCGCGCCGCGCTCGACCTCGCACGCGCCAGCGGTGCGGACGACGACGAGCTCGCTGAACGCGCCCGCTTCGCACTCCGCGACGCAGGCGATCGGGCTTCGGGGCTGAACAACCATGCGGCAGCTGCGTCCCTCTACGAGGATGCGCTCGGGCTGTGGCCCGACGATGCCGCCGATCGGCCCGATCTTCTGTTTCGCCTCGCGCGGGCGCTCTTCCACGCGTACGACGAGGACAGGCGTCAGCAAGCGCTCGAGACGGCGCGCGAGGCGCTGCTGGCCGCCGGCGACAGGGAGTCGGCAGCCGAGGCCGAGGTCTTCCTCTCGCATGTCGCTTGGGACCGCGGCCAGGGTGAGCTCGTTCGCGATCGTCTACGACGCGCAGAGGAACTCGCGGGAGACACGGTGTCGGCTGCTGCGGCGCGAGTCCTTGCGACATCTGCGCGCATGCACGAGATCGCTGACGAGCCGGACGAGGGGCTGAGGCTCGGCGAGCTCGCAGTGTCGATGGCCGAAGAGCTCGGGCTGGACGAGCTTCGAGCGCATGCGTTGACCACCGTCGGGATGGCGAAGAATTACTTCGACTTGGGATCGGGCATCGAGGACATGGAGCGTGGCCTCGCCCTCGCGCTCGCGATCGACTCGCGCGTGTCGTCCGCGACCGTCAACAATCTCGCTGTCCAGGCGATCATCGCCGGCGATCTCGAGCGTGCCGACATGCTGTACACCGAGGCCTTCCGGCTTGCCGAGCGCTTCGGCGATCGCTCGAGCGTCCGCTTCATCCGAGCCAACCGGATCTGGGGACATTGGGCTCGGGGCCGCTGGCGCGAGGCAGCTACCGAGGCGGACGCATTTATCCTGGAGTGCGAGGCGGGCTCGCCGCACACGCAAGAGAGCATCGTGCGGGCAGTACGCGGCATGATGCGGGCGGCGCGCGGTGATGAGACGGGGGCTCTCTTCGATCACGAACGCGCGGTAGCCTTGGTACGAGAAAGGCAGGATCCCGTCCAGCTCCAGGGCATGCTCGCGCTGTACGTCGGGGCACTCGCCGAACAGGGGAGGCACGGCGAGGCCGGCCCTATCCTCGAGGAAATTCTCCCCTCGATACGCGCGCACGGCCTTCACGGGGCCGTGAGCGATGTGGCGCTGCACGCCGAGGAGCTCGACGTCGTCGAGGCGCTGCGCAGAGCAATCGAGGAAGCTCCCGGCCCGCGCGTGCCCTGGCGCAAGGTGTGTCTCGAGGCGTTGGACGGCAGAATCACGTCGGCGGCGGACGTCTTCGGCGAGATGGGGTTCTTGGCGAGCGAGGCATACGCGCGCCTGCTTGCGGGCGAGCGCCTCGTCGAGGAAGGCGTGGTCGGGGACGGCGAGAACCAGCTGGTGAGGGCACGCGCGTTCTATAGGCCCCTCGACGCCACCGCATACGTGCGGCGCGCCGAGGCGCGGCTCGCCGGAGCTCAGAGCGAGTCGGCGTAGTCCAGCGCGAAGCGATCGGTCATGCCCGCGATGTAGTCGACGATCTCGTCCACGTCGTCACCACGCTCGACGAGGTGGTCGAAGATTTTGCGGATGACTTCATGCGCGCGAGCATGCTCCGGGGCCGCCTGCGGTCCGAGGTAGACGCGCTCGAACATGAACGATCGGAGCGAGAGCATTGCGTCCCCGACCTCCTCGGACTGAAGGATGTCGCCCACGCCATCTGACGCGTCGACGATGTCGTGGACGAGGCGGTCGATCCGAGCCGAGCCCGTCGGCCCGAGCACCGCGATCTCCTCGAGCGGAAGATCCTCTTCCCTCAACAACCCGTACCGGACTGCATCGTCGATGTCGTGATTGATGTACGCGACTCGATCGACGAGACGAACGATCTTTCCCTCGAGCGTGGCCGGCTCCTGCTCGCCTGTGTGCGTGAGGATTCCGTCACACACCTCGTGCATCAGGTTGAGGGACCGCGCGATCCGCAGCGACTGCTCGTTGTGGCGAAATCGACGCGCGAAGCGCTCGCGTACCGCGTCGTCGAGCGCGTCCTCCCCCGCGTGTCCGAACGGCGTGTGGCCCACGTCGTGCCCCAGGCCGATCGCCTCTGTCAGATCCTCGTTCAGTTGCAGCGCGCGAGCGACCACACGCGAGATCGCGGTGGTCTCGAGCGTGTGGGTCATCCGCGTTCGATAGTGGTCGCCCTCGGGGTCGATGAAGACCTGCGTCTTCCCCTTCAGGCGCCGGAATGGCTTGGAGTGGACGATCCGGTCGCGATCCCGTTGAAACGGCGTGCGAACGGCGGACTCTTCCTCGGAAAGCTCGCGCCCGCGGGTCTCGTACGAGCGGACTGCGAACGGCGAGAGACCTTCTTCCAGAGCGCGGATCCGGATCTTGAACGCGTCTCTAGTGGGGCGGGCTACCTCCATGAGGTCAGGGTAGTTGCGGATGCGGATTCCGAGCGGCTCCGGGCAACAGATGCGGGACGGTCGCGCCGACGAACAGCACCGACAGCGCCAGCCCGAGAGCGCGGTACCCACCGGCTGCCAGCGCGAGACCGCCGACGGCCGCACCCAGGAAGTAGCCGAGCTGGAGCGCGGCGGTACGGATTCCCGTCACCCCGAGAACCAGCTCCGGCGCGAGATCGAGCCCTGCAGCGGCGCCTGCAAGTGTCCTCCCTCCGGCCAGAAACGCAAGGATCGAGAACACCCCGAGGCTGAACCACGTGGACGGTCGGAACGCGCCGAGCACGGCAACGGAGACCGCAGCCCCGAGCGCAAGCGCCACGAGTAGAGCACGCCCATGGTCATCGATCCAGCGGCGAAAGAGCAGATTCCCGGGTATCAAGACGAGCGCGCCGGCACCCAGCACGAGTCCCGTCTCACCTGACGACAGCCCATACGACTCGACGAAGAGCGCCCCGATGAAGACGAGCGTTCCCGCCCAGGCCGAGTAGGCGAGCAGCTCTCCGGTCGACCACCTCACCACGCCGGGATACGTGAGCACCACGCGAATGTCCGCCCGTCTCGACGCGGGCGGCGCAGACACCCTGCGAGCAAGTACCGCCAGCGCAACGAGCGAGAACGCCATCGGCGCCGCGATCCAGGCGAGCCTCCAGCTTGCCTCGCCCACGAGGCCCGACAGCGGCATCCCGACGATCCAGGCGATCGGTGGGCCGAGAAGCGCGATTGCAAGCACCCCCGAACGGTCGGCCGGGGTCGTCCAGTCGGCGACCGCGGCGATCGCAGCCGTGTAGGAAAGTCCGACTCCGATCCCGATCCCGAGCTGTGCGAACGCGATCACGGCAAAGCTGGGAGCCACAGCGCTGATGGCCGACGAGGCGGCGATGAACACGAGGCCGGCTCCGAGCAGCTCGCGCAAGCCCACGCGTGCCGCGAGCAAGCCGGCGCAGAGCGCCGTCAAACCGGCAGACAGCCCCGAAACCGTGCGCAACTGCCCCGCCGTCGCGGTCGACACCTCGAGATCGGAGGCGAGCGCCGGGAGCACCGGAGTGAGAACGAGGATCGCCGCCTGCGACGCCGCCAGGCAGAGGAGAAGCGTCGCGGCCACCGCGCGCCGGGAGTCGAGGCTCATCAGATGATGATCGGAACGGTGCCGCCGTCGGCGCTCCAGGCCGCGCCGGTCACGTACGAGGCGCGCTCGGAGCAGAGGAAGACGATCACCGCGGCGATCTCCTCGGGCCGCGCA
>JACCUU010000263.1 GCA_013811645.1 Actinomycetota bacterium
CTCCGTCGACGTAGACCACCTCTCGAAGCGTGCGAGGCATCGGTGGGGACGATACTTCGCAGGTGATGAGCGGATCGAGCTCAACCTGGGAGGAACGCGCGGCGCGCGCGATGGAGCGACACGACGACGGGGCGGCGAGCCTGCCCGATGACGCGGACGAACGGCAACGTCAGCTGACGCGCATGGGAAACGCGGCCTGGGCGGCGGGGCTCTCGCTGCTCATGGCAGGCCGTGACGAGGACGGGCGAGTGTGGCTCCTGAGGGCTGCCGAGCGCTACCGCGAGAGCTGGCCGAATGCTCCCGCGGGCAGTTGGGGGCGGCCGATCGGGGCGATGAAGTCACGACTCATCGCTGGCGATCGTGAGGGTGCGCTCGCAGATGCGCGGTGGTGTCTGGAGGCAGGCGCCGCGGAGTCGGAGAGCCCGATCGGACGCTATGCGGCGGCTCTGGCGCATCTCGTGCGCGGCGAGGACGAGAAGGCCGGAGCGCTGGCTGTCTCGCTCCGAGATCGTGACGATCTCCCGCGGGCCGTCGCCGGCTCGCTCGTCGCTCTCTCCTCTAGCGATACCAGCGCGTACGAAACGGCGATCCGCGAGCTGCTCGACGACTTCGGCGGTCGGGAGGACTTCCTCGAGGACATTCCGGTGGCCGACACGGTGCTCGCGCTGCAGGCGCTGGGCGCGAGACGTGGGCTCGCCGTAGTGCTGAACTCGCCGTTGCTTCCTCCAACAAAGAGGGGTCGAGCTTCAGCTTGACCTCGGTCTCAGGTCGAGCGCAACTCACACCGGAGGTCAGGCTGAAGCCTGACCCGACCGTTTCAGTTCTGGCCTGCCGCCAGCTCTTTGGAGCGCACCATCGCCGCCTGGATCGCGTTGAAGAACGCCGCCCGCACACCGGCCATCTCGAGCTCCCGGATCGCCGCGATCGTCGTTCCGCCCGGCGACGTCACCATCTCTCTCAGCTCCACCGGATGCATCTTCTCGTCGCGAAGCTGCTTCGCCGTTCCGAGCATCGTCTGCACCACGAGCTGCGTCGAAATCTCGCGCGCGAGGCCGAGGAGGATGCCCGCTTCGATCATCGCCTCCGCCAGGAGCGCGAAATACGCTGGCCCCGAGCCCGAGACCGCGGTGATCGCGTCCATCGCGTTCTCCGGAACCCGGACGACGGCACCGAGGTGCGCGAGCGCCTCTTCCGCCAGATCGAGGTGCTCGTCTCCCGCGTGTGCGCCCGCACAAAGGCCGGCCATTCCCTCGTGCACGGTCGAAGGGGTGTTGGGCATCGCGCGCACGACCGGAACGTTGGCCGAGAGCCGGCCCTCGATCAGGGCAGTCGGGATCGCGGCTGCGACGGTGAGAACCGTCTGCTCGGGCAGGATCAGACCGCCGATCTCACCGAGCAGCCCCTCGATGTCCTGCGGCTTGACCGCGATCACAACGAGGGAGGCGCCGACGACCGCGTCGTGGTTGGAGAGCGTCGCGGCAACGCCATGGCGCTCGTGGAGCTCGGTCACGCGCTCGGCACGGCGCGAGGTTGCGGCGATCTCGTCCGGCTTGCGCCACTCCGACGAGAGCAGACCGGAGATGAGCGCCTCGCCGATCCGGCCCGCGCCGAGGATCGCGATCTTGCGGGAGTCGGCCATGGCTGGAGTCTACGAGCGACTTTCGGGAACCGCTTCCGTCCACGCCCCTCGTTCGTCGAGCGATCGCCTCCGCCGCAGGCCCACCGCCGAGAGATCCGCGTCGAGCTCCCCGTCGGTCAGCAACCTCGACTCGAACACGTGGAAAAGCTCGTGCCCGCCCACCTCGTACTGCATCTCCCCGGAGATGAGGGCGCCGTCCAGCTCGTAGCGCCGTAGCCGGAGGCGAACGTCGCCATGCCGGCTCCACTCGGTGTCCGGAGCCCAGGCGCGGGGAAAACCCTGCAGGAGCACCTGTCCACTCGGGAGCACGTGTCGCGCACAGCACTCGAGAAACGTCCGGCGGTTCTGGGGGTCCGGGGTGTTGATGAAGTTGCTTGCCAGCACGACGACGGGGAAGCGCCGCCCGAGGCTCAGAGTCTCCATGTCTGCCAGCAGGGTCTCCGCGCCACGTATGAACGCCAGCATCTCGGCCGAGTTGTCGACCGCGGCCACTTGGTGTCCGAGCCCGATCAGCTCATGCGTGATGCGACCCGCGCCCGCCCCGAGCTCGAGGATCTGACTTCCTGCGCGCACCGCCTCGTGGATCAGGCGGGCCTCGCCGAGCGAAGGCAGGCTCGCGTAGAGCAGGACGGGGCTTCCGTCGGGCGCGATCTCGGTCACGCGGCGGGTCTGTACGCGGTGCGCACGAGCCGCGCGCGGTCGGCGCTCGCTCCCGGGACGAGCCCGCGTGCGAAGCCCGCGAGCAGGAAGACGCTCGCGAGACCCTGCCACTCGCCGTAGGGCGCGAGCAGCTCGGCTGTTTCGGCCGGCTGCTCCGGCCAGCGTCCCCGGAGCGAGGCGAAGAGCTTTACGAGGCTCAAGTCCGCCACGAGGCCTGCGTCGTAGCGGCCGAGACCTTGCAGCGCAATCACGCCGACACTCCAGGGGCCGATGCCGCGCTCGCGCTGGAGCCGCGGGAGCGCAGTCGTCTCGTTGGAAGTCTTCAGGGACTCGAGGTCGACCTTTCGTACGAGTCGAGCCAGGGTGGCCGCACGGCTTTCGGCGAGTCCGCAGCCGGTCAGCGCGGCCGGCGACAGACGCGCCAGCGCTTCGCGCGTCGGCGGGGTCTCGCCGCACGCCCGGATCACGACCCGCTCGATTTCCCGTGCACGGCGCGACTGGATCAGCTGGCCGCAGACCGCGCGCAGCGCCGCGTGCGCGACCGTGCAAGTTCGGGTCGTGCGCAGACCACGGAGCGCGCGGACGGACGGGCCGAGCAGGGGATCGCGCGCAAAGCGGCGGTGGAACTCGCTCGTGTCGTCGTCGAGCGCGAGCAGGAACCTGGCTTCGTCGACCGAGCGCTCACAGGATGCGCGAACAAACAGGCTTCCGTCGTGGAGCTGGCTGGCTTCAACCCAGCGTCTACCCGTGAGCTCTGCCTTCCACATCTCGATCCTCGCGGTCAGCTTCAGGGAGTAGAGACCCTGGGCTCGGATGACCGCCTCGACCATCTCGCCAGACTAGAGGCAAGGTCTGACCGACCGTATGGGGGCCAGGGCTTTAGCCTGTCCCCGGTGTGAGGTCGTTGCGCGGACACGGGAACCTCGAAGACGGGGTCAGGCTGAAGCCTGACCCCAGCGGATAGCGCCGTGAACCTCGTCGACTCGATCTCTCTCCGCTCCCGGCGACGCAAGCTCGACCTCTTCCTGGAGAAACTGCACCCAACTCCGAGCACCTCAGTCCTCGACGTAGGGGCTGACGAGCTCGGGTTCGGCGAAGGCGACGGCTGCGGGACGCTCAACTTCTTCGAGGAGCTATATCCGTGGCCAGAACGGATCACGGCGCTCGGACTGCAGGACGGCGATGCGTTTCGCGCCCGCTACCCACATGTCCGCTACGTCCAGGGAGACGCCTGCGCGCTCCCCTTCGCCGACGGAGAGTTCGACATCGTCTTCTCGAATGCGGTGATCGAGCATGTGGGTGACCGCGCGCGACAGCGGCGCTTCGTCTCGGAGGCGCTCCGCGCGGGGCGGCGCGTGTTCCTCACGACCCCGAACCGCCGCTTCCCGATCGAAGTTCACACGCGACTGCCCTTCGTGCACTGGTTTCCGGACCGGCTTGCCCATCAAGTGTACGACGCGACGGGAAGAGGCTTCGCGAAGGACGTGCACCTGCTCTCGAAGAGGTCGCTCGAGTCCCTCTTCCCGGGCCGCGTCCGCATCGTCAACCTCGGGCTGACGTTGGTGGCCATTGTCGACTAGAGGCCTGACGTGAAACTCACGGCGGGCCGGATGGCGGCCACGACATGGCGCCGGATCGCCACCCTCCCTCCGTTCAGGCTTGTAGCCTGCACGGCGAGTGAGTGCGCCGCCCGGCTTGGTCGTGACCGCCCCCGACGGCGCGTCAGTTTCACATCAAACCTCTAGCTCGCTCGCGCAACGTCTCGCCGCTCTCGCGCTCATCGCGTTGGTGGTCGGCCTGGCGCTCCACAACGCGGCCATGGCCCAGCTCTGGGATCTCGGCGTGCGCGGCTCGGCGCTCGACGTCGTCGCAGCCTGGAAGGAAGCGCTGCTGCTCCTGGGCATCGGGCTGGCGGCGTGGGCGGTGCGTGGCCGGCCGACGCTTCGGACCGTGGACGTTCTTGCAGCCGTCTACGCGCTCGTCATCCTCGTCTACGCCTTGATTCCGCAGGACTCGCTGGGCGGCGAGGCGACCACGCGGGGGGAGCTCTTCGCACTGCGCCACCACCTGCTTCCGGTCGCGGCCTACGCTTTCGGGCGGCTGCTGTCGGAGCGTTGCCGGGAGCAAAGCGGGTTTGCGGCCGCAGTCGTGCTCGTGGCCGGAGGAGTCACGGTGATCGGGCTCCTCGACCTCGCCTTCGTCAACCTCCAGGCTTGGCGAGACTCGGGTGTGCCCGGCTGGTATCGAGAGCAGCTCGATCTCCGCTACGAGGGCCTGTCGGGCCTACCGGAGAACTGGGTGTACAACACCGGAGACGAGCAAAATCCGATCCGGCGGCTCGTCTCGACGTTCCTCTCGCCGCTGGCGAGCGCCTACGCGCTCGTCGTAGCGCTCATCTACGTGGTCAGCCGGAGGTTTCGCTGGTGGTGGGGCGTGCTGGTGGTCGTGCTCTACGCGGGACTTCTCTACACGCACACTCGCGCCGCGTTCGGCGCGCTCGTCGTCGGGCTCGTCGTGCTCGCGCTCGCCCAGCGGAGGCTGGCCCCGGTCGTCTATGCCGCCGTGTCAGTCGCAGTCGCGGCGCTCTTCCTCGTGGCGTATCCCGGTATCGGCCCTTCGACCAGCTACACGCCGCAGGAGCTCGAGTTCCTGCGAGCGAACGCCGAGCGCGAGCCGGGGGAGAGCTCCAACCCGTTCGCCACCGACGAATCGTCGACGGCGAGCCATTGGCGGAATCTCCGTGAGGGGATCAGCACCGTCCGTGTCCATCCTCAGGGCTACGGGCTCGGCAACGCGGGGGTCGTGGCCAAGCGCACCGGTGTGGAGATCAAGGCCGGCGAGTCGACGTACACGGAGCTCGGGGTCGATGCAGGAGTCGCCGGGCTCGCGGCGTTCTTGCTCTGGAACGTCATGGTGCTGCTCGCGCTCTGGCGGCGGGAGCCCTGGGTGGCGGGGGCCTTCGCCGCCGTTCTCCTGCTCGGCTTGCAGACCGACGTGATCGGCGTGCATTGGCTTGCGGTCGTCGTCTGGGCTGCTGCGGGAATAGCGCTCGGCCGTCCGCCTGCGAGACCGGCTCTCGAGGGCAAGATCGAGACCGCCGCCGACCCGAAGCCGGCCGCGACTACCGAGTCGAGCTGATCAAGTCAGCGCTGGATTGGCGCGAACGACGCGACCCCGAAAGCCGCAGCGCGAGCCAGCTGGTCGAAGGCGGCGAGGTCGATGCTCTCGAGCCGGTCACATACGCGGTGGTAGCAGGCATAGTCACCCGCGAAGAGCCCACCTGTCGGGATTCCGATCCGCTCGAACGGGAAGTGGTCGGATCGTCCACCGATGTCGATCTGGGTCGCGCGCAGGCCGCGGCGTTCGAAGTATCCGAGCCAACGCGCTGCGAAGGGACCGCCCTTGTAGACCGTTCGCTCGCGGGATGGCGATCCCAGCACGTCGAAGTTGAGATAGCCGACGATTCGGCTTCGGTCGGCGCCTTTTGCATACGCGCTCGATCCGAACAGGCCCAGCTCCTCCGCGCCCCAGAATGCGAAGCGAACGGACAGATCCGGGTATCTCTTGCGCGCGACTCGGGCGATTTCGAGCAGGGCGGCGACTCCGGTCGCGTTGTCGTTGATGCCCGGCCCCACGAGAACGGAGTCGAGATGAGCACCGACCAGCAACACGCGGCGAGCGCCAGGTTGGGTGTCCGCGATGACGTTCTGCGAGGTGGAACGCTGACGGCTCGTCTCGAGCTCGAGCTCGACGATCGAGCCCGAGGCTGTCGCCAGCTCCGGGCCGACAGCGCCGTCGATCCCGGCTACGGGGATCGGCGAGGCCTGCGGATCGCCGAGGGTGCCGTCGAACAGTCCGGGCTCCGCGTTGAAGACGAGCAGGGCGATCGCGCCGGAGTTCGCTGCGTTCCTGGCCTTGACGGCGAAGAAGCAGGTGCCCCGGCGTGCGAGCGCGATGAAGCCACGCACGCCGTCGAAGTCACCGGGTTCGCATCCGTCATCGGCTGCGACCACCCGTGCGCGTAGACCGCCTTTCGGGGTCGGTGGCGAATAGTCGAGCGCCTCGACCCGCAGGTCCCGCCGGGTCGGCGCGATCTGCATTCCCTTCTCGACGCTCTCGCGGTAGAGGACGAAAGGAAAGCCCACGACACGAGGCGTGTATCCCGCACGTTCGAGCTCGCTCCGAACGTGGGCAACCGAAGCGCGATAGCCCGTCGTGCCCGCGGCCCGGCTCCCGCCTGCGCGGTCGGCGATTCGCTCGAGGGCCAGTAGGTCTGCGCGCATTCGGGCCTGCGAGAGCACACGCGGGAGTTGGGCGACGACTTCGGCTCGCGTCGACCTCTTCTGATCGGAGCCCTCGCTTCTCGCCACCCAACCGGCTGACACCGCGGCGAGCGCCACAAGCGCAGCGAGCGCAGCACCCCGCCCGAAGATCCTGCCCGAGCTCGATCTCGATCTCGATCTCGTGATCATCACCGGTGGATGCTCATCTGGACGGTTCGGCTTCCGCCCATCCGTGAACTGTCGCCCGCCCGCTAGCCTGATTCGGGCGTCAGGTGCTGCACGACCTCATAGGCTTCTGGAACCTGACGCTCTCCGCGTGCCTGAGTGGCGCGAATGAAGTCCGGGTCAGCCAGGACGTCGTCGCCCATCGCGAGGCGTCCTTCTTCGGTCGACCAGAAGTTGATCATCATTAGTCCGTCGGCCGTCTTGACGACAGTCTGGGAGATCGCTCCGTACTTGCTCGCCTTTGAACGCATGATCGGATCGATGGTCTCCTTCTTCCAAGCAAGCAACTGATCTGGATCGCCGGTCAGCTTCAGAATCGAGACCGCTTTGGGTTCCATCGTCACTCCTTGATCGCAGGTGTTGGCGAGCATACGCGTGCCACTCTGAGCGGGTGTAGCCGGCCATCGCGCAGCGGCGCTATCGTCTCGCCGTGTCGCTAGACCCGCGCGTCGACATCGGCCACGTGCACCTGAAGGTTGCGAATCTCGACCGTGCACTCGGCTTCTGGCGCGACGTCCTCGGCTTCGAGGAGCAGGCGCGGATGGGCGACCAGGCGGCATTCATCTCCGCTGGCGGCTACCACCACCACATCGGCCTGAACACATGGGAGTCCGAGGGCGGCTCGCCGCCTCCTCCCGGCACCACGGGTCTCTACCACGTGGCTGTCCGGTTTCCGGACCGCAAGACTCTCGCGGAAGCAGTGCACCGTGTTCTTCGGGCGGACATCCAGCTCGAGGGAGCCTCCGACCACGGCGCGAGCGAGGCGGTCTATCTCAGAGATCCCGACGGAAACGGCGTCGAGCTCTACCGCGACCGGCCGCGGAACGAATGGCCACGCCAGTCGAACGGCGAGAGCCTCGCGATGTTCACGCGTCCGCTCGATCTGGACGCGCTTCTCGCCGAAGGCGAATAGCTCAGCGCGAATTGTTCTCGACGTAGGACTTCAACCCCGCGAGCTCGTCCTTCGTCGCGCCTCTCAGCGTTCGACCCAAGAGCGGCGTGGCCAGCCGCATCAGGAAAGTCTTCGGGAAGAACGACCAGTCGAAGCTGGCGAGCGTGCCTCCACTCTCAGGGGTCAGGAGGAAGTCGAGCTCAAAGTCGGCGGGCTTCCAGCCGCCGCGTATCCCCAGCCGCCGCGGCGGGTCGAGAGCGGTAACCACGTCGTCGATCTCGATCTCACGCCCACGCCAGCGGATCTTCTCGTGGATCCGTGACCCCACTTCGAGTGGGCCTTGCGAAACCTGGCGAAACTCGACCAGCGCAGGTCGCCACGCAGTGTGCGTCGTCGGGTCGGACACGACGGCCCAGACCTCCTCGGGCGGTCGGTCGATGTGGATGCGCTCTGTGATCTTCATTTTGCGCTCTGCTCCGCTGAGTCAGCTATACCTGTCTCATAGCCAAGACGAAACCTGTCGAACAGCTCGAGCGGGTCGTGATCCGCTTCGCAGGCGACTCCGGAGACGGCATGCAGCTGACCGGAGATCGCTTCACCAGCGAGACTGCCGTCTTCGGGAACGACCTCGCCACACTTCCTGACTTTCCCGCGGAGATCCGCGCCCCTGCTGGCTCGCTTCCTGGCGTCTCCGGCTTCCAGGTGCACTTCGCCGACCACGACATCCT
>JACCUU010000283.1 GCA_013811645.1 Actinomycetota bacterium
GCAGGTCCGGCTCGCGGGCTAGCTGAAACAAGCCCAAGACGGAGACGAGAGGCGGCTTATGCCGCCTCTCGTCATTTTCTAAGCGATTCGTACGGGTCTGTTAGCAGTCCGCAAGTAATCGCAGCCACGAGCTCCCGGATGCGTCTAAATCGACGCACGCACGTAAGCGAACGGAGGGAGTGACGACATGGTTCCTTTCGGCGACTGCGGAAGTCCCAAGAAGGCGTGGGCGCTCTTCTCATTGTTTGCGCTCGCGCTCGTCTCACTCACGCTTGCCTCGGCGGCCGGGGAGGCTGCGCCGACGGCAAAGCCGACCAATCTCGCCGAGCCCGACATCGACGGGCGCGCAGAAGAGGGCCGCACGCTCTCGGCCTCCCGGGGGAGATGGACCGGGACCGGGCCGCTCTCGTACGCGTTCCGCTGGGTGCGCTGCGGAGCGAACGGCGGACGCCCGGACGGAAGCGACTGCGGCTTCATCCTCGGGGCCACGCGCTCGAGCTATCAGGTGGCGAGCGCGGATGTCGGATCCCTCTTGCGCGTTCGCGTGACAGCGACGAACGCCGAAGGCGAGCAGACGGTTGCGTCGAACCCGACGGCCGTCGTCGTCGGCGCTCCCGTGAACACGTCCATCCCGCTCGTGGGTGGTACGGCGCTCGTGGGATCGCTGGCCACGGTGCAACCCGGGAGCTGGACCGGTCGCCAGCCCATCTCCTTCTCGTACGTCTGGTTGCGCTGCAACAACGCAGGCGGCGAGTGCGCGGCGATCGGCGCATTGGGCAGGAGCTATCGGTTCGCGGCGAGTGACGTCAACCACAAGATCCGCGTGAATGTCACTGCGCGAAACGCCGTCGGCTCGGCGACCGTCCTGTCCAGTGAGTCGGCGGTCGTGGCAGTTCCGCTCCCCGCCGGAGCGATACGGCTCGGAACGGGAGAGATCTCGATCCCGGCGACGAGCGTCCCCAGCGACCAGCGGCTGATCGTGTCGCGGGTTGCCTTCACGCCGAACCCGGTGACCACCCGTGCCCGGCCCCTCACCGTTCGCGTGCGGGTTATGGACTCGAGGAACTACGTCGTCCGCGACGCTCTCGTCTTCGTCCGCGCGACGCCGCGGGTGACGACCGGAGGCCGGCTGTTGACGGCGACCGACGGCTGGGTGACGTTCCGGCTGCAGCCTCTCGCAAGATTCCCCCTCAGGAAGCAGGGCAACGTGCAGTTCTTCGTCAAGGCGTACCGGTCGGGCGACCCGTCCCTCGGAGGGGTGGCGGGGTATCGGCTGGTTCAGGTGAGAACGGCAGCCGGCGACAGCTGAGACGCACGGTGACTGTCACCCGACTGCGGGTGACAGTCACCGCTCTAAGAGCCGGTCTCTCAGCTCCTCGAGGGGTGCCCAGCGCGGATCGACGTCGCGCTCGGTGTGCTCGTGCGGCTCGTCGTTCAGATCCTTCCCGCAGACGGGGCAGAGGCCGGCGCAGTCGGGTCGGCACAGGATCTGCTCGGGAAGCGCAAGACCGATCGCGTCCCTGGCCCAGGCTCCGACCTCGAGCCGGTCGTCGACGACGTAGTCGGAGCGAAGGATGTCCTCACGAGGCGCCGACGGATCGTAGAACTCGCGTGCCGTCGCATCGATCTCGATCTCCGCGAATCCCAGACAGCGCATGCACGGCCCGGTGAGGCGCGTGTGCAGCCGCAGATCGAACACCGTCGTGGCCGACGCCTGAGTGATCTCGACGTCGACCGGCGCCGTCTCGGGATGAGCCTCGTAACGCTGGCCGCCGAGCAGGAACGGATCGAGCTCGACGTCGACCCGCTCGCCGCGCACCTCGCCTGGGCGGAGCCCGAGCCGCCGGAGATCGATCGAGCTCATGGCAGGAGGGTAGCGCCGCAGAGACCGAGGAAGTCACTCTGCTCGCATTAGGAGATCTGGTCGATTGCTAGTCTTCGATCATGGACGCTGATCGCTGGATGGGACTCGACCTGCGTCATCTGGTCGCGCTCAAGACGATCTCGGACGAGGGGTCGTTCGGCAAGGCCGCAGGCGCGCTCGGCTACACGCAATCCGCAGTCTCGCAGCAGATTGCGACGCTCGAGCGGATCGTCGGCCTCCGCCTCATCGAGCGACCCGGAGGGCCGCGCCCCATCTCGCTCACCGAGGCCGGGACGATCCTCCTCCGCCATGCCGAGGCCATCCAGGCGCGCTTGCTTGCGGCGAAGGCGGACATGCTGGCCCTTGAGGCCGGAGATGCGGGACGTCTCCGCGTGGGAACCTTCCAGAGCGTCGGCGCGCGCGTCCTCCCCACGCTGCTTCGTCGTTTCACGGAGACGCACCCGGGCGTCGAGATCGTCCTCCGTGAGTCCGTGAACGAGGAGGAGCTCCTCGAGATGGTCGAGCGGGGAGAGCTCGACGTCACGTTCTGGACGCTGCCGGTGGAGACGGGCCCATACGAGTGGAGTGAGCTCCTCACGGATCCTTACGTCCTCGTCGTCCCGGCCGGCTCTCCGCTCGCAGCCCTCAAGCGCACTCCAACCCTGAAGGAGATTTCACTCCAGCCGCTCGTCGGTTTCAGCTACTGCGCCGCCATGAACCACGTGGAGTCCCAGCTCGCGGCCAGCGGACGCACTCCCAACGTGGTGTTTCGCTCCGACAACAACGGCACCGTCCAGGGTCTGGTCGGCGCGGGCGTCGGCGTCAGCGTCTCACCACTCTTGACGGTGGACGAGGGCGATGCCGATGTCGTCGTGATCGATCTGCTGGGCCGAATCCCGCCGAGGGTGATCGGGCTCGTCTGGCACCGGGATCGCCATCGCAGCCCAGCTGCGGAGGCATTTGTGGAAACCGCACGCGCGGTATGCGGCGAGCTCGCCGCCGAGCGGACGGCAGCTTAGGTTCGCGCTTGGGTTCGCTTAGGTAAAGCGATCGAGCTCTTCGGGCTCGAACGGCTCGGGGCCGATGCCTGCGACGACGGTCTCCTGTGAGCGTTCGTGGAGCCGTTCCCGACCGCGCCTGACGGCGCCGAGAAACTTGTCGAGGTTGACCTCGAGGGTCGAGAGGATGCTGTCGGCCCAGTCCTCCATCTCGAGCCGCGTCTCTCGCGCCTTTCGCTTCGCGTCGTCGACGATGTCGTCGGCCTGACGCTCGGCAAGCTTCACGATCTCCGTCTGCGAGGCCTCGCGAACCGCCTGCTCACGGG
>JACCUU010000286.1 GCA_013811645.1 Actinomycetota bacterium
ACGAGCCGGTCGATCGGCGCTATTTCGAGGTCGTCCTCCAAAGCGGGCAGACCGTGTGCGTCTACCGTGACCGGGAGGCGGGATGCTGGTTTACCCAGAACGCCTAGAGAACCTAGGAGGATCAGACGATGCGTCGGGCAAACCGGCCGACAGCGTAGACCGTTCCGAGCCCGGCGCCTGTTGCGAGCGCCAGCAGATTCGTCGTCGTACAGGTGCGGCAGGCGTTGCAGCACACGGCAGCCATCGGCGCCTGATCGCCGACCTTCGTGGCGATCTGGATCGCGCGTCCTTGCCAGATCTGCTTCATGGCCGGATCGTAGCCTCGTTCGCGCGCTCAGCGACGTCGAAGATGTGCGGGCAACCTAGCCGGAGAGCCTCACGGCGACCGCCGACGCTGGATCCGCACCACCGTCGGGCGGTGGCTCGTGCTGGTCGAAGTCGGGATTGCGCCCGCGCATGTAGTCGCCGAAGCCGCTTGCCGGCATGTGCAGGTTGAAGAAGCGTGCGCTCTCCGTGCCGTCGTTGTCGAAACCGTGTACGACGTCGGGAGGGAAGACGGCCAGCGTCTCCGCCGAGCCGCGGAACGGGCCGTCCCGCGAGGCAAAGGTCAGCTCGCCTTCGACGACGAGGAACGCATCGGCATGGCTGTGATGGACATGCGGCGACGCACCACGCTCACCGGGGCCGTAGTGGAACTCCGTCACCGTGAGCTCGTCGGCCTCGACCAGCAGGGTCGCACGTCGGGTTTCCGTCCTACCGGCCATCATCTCGCCTTGCTCCGCTCCAGCGCCGGCATAGCCGGCAGCACCTCCGCTCTTGGGCGGCTCCGTCGAGCCTACGCCACTGTCGCCCCCGGCACGGCGGAGGACGACGAGCTCGGGATCGCCCGTCGCGTACTCGGGCGGGGGCCGCTGGTCGAAGGCGGGCGCCGAGCCACGGACGAAGTCGCCGAATCCCGAGCACGGGGCGTGGAGAACGACGAACCGGGCGGGCTCGTTGCCCGTCACCTCGAAGGCGTGGACGACCTCGGGTGGGATGAACGCCCAGGTCTCGCCGCCGATCCGATGCACGCGATCTTCGAGACGGAGCGCGAGCTCTCCCTCGAAGACGAACATCGCCTCGGCATGTCGTGCATGGACGTGGAGCGGTGCTTTTCCCCAACCGGAAGCGGTGCGCACGTGGACCGCGCCGAGTTGCTCGACGTCCACGAGGAGCGTGACGTCGAGCTCCTCGTGGCGAAAGATGATCTCACCTTCGCTGACCCCGACCACGTGCCAGCAGCCTAGATGGTCGGGTACGTCGAGCTGCACTGTCATTCGGCGTACAGCTTCCTCGACGGGGCTTCTCAGCCGGAGGAGCTCGCCGCTCGTGCCGCGAAGCTCGGATACGAGGCGCTCGCGCTCACCGACCACGACGGCCTCTACGGCTCGCTCGAGTTCGCGCATGCGGCAAAAGCGTTCGGGGTGCGGCCGATCACCGGTGCCGAAGTCACGTTGGACAACGGCGCACACGTCACCTTGCTAGTCGAGTCTCGCCGTGGCTACGGAAATCTCTGCCGCCTGCTCACCGCCGCTCACGCCGAAACGCGAGTGTTCCCTGTAGGGACCGGGCATGCCCGGCCCCTACAGCCATCGGTGTCCTTGGACACGGTCGGGATTCTCTCCGAGGGGCTCGTCTGCCTCTCAGGCTGCGCGCGGGTGGGCCTTGGCGTTCGTGATCCGAGCGGCGCCGCGCGACTCGCACAGGCATTCGGCCGCGGCCGCTTCCTCGTCGAGCTCCAGCGACCGTACGAGCGTGGAGACACTCGCCGGAACGCGGCACTCCGCGATCTGGCCGAGCATCTCGGAGTCGAGACGGTCGCGACCGGAGACATCCACGCGCATCATCCGAGGCGAACCCTGCTGCAGGACGTGCTCGTGGCGATCCGCTCCGGGACTTCCCTGGAGGGCTGTGAGCCGGAGCGGCGTGGGAACCGGGAGGGGTTCCTGCGACCTCCGGAGGAGATGCTCGAGCGCTTTTCCTTCGACCGTGCCGCCGCCGAGCGAAGCGGCGAGCTCGCGCGCAGGCTCGAGTTCGATCTCACCGAGGAGCTCGGCTACCGCTATCCGGACTTCTCGGAGGGCCAGGAACCGGCGATCCGCCAGCTCGCCGAAATCTGCAATCACGCATTGGACAAGCGATATGGCCCAAGTGACACAGTGTCACAAGGCAGGTCGCGTGCTCGTCTGGAGGACGAGCTGAAGCTGATCGAGGAGCTCGGGCTCGCCGGGTTCTTCCTTCTCCACCACGAGGTGCTCGAGCTCGCCCGCGAGGCCGCGCTTCAGGTACGGGGCCGGGACTCGCCGCGCCACTTTCTCCCGCCGGGACGCGGACGCGGCAGCTCGGTCGGCTCGATCGTCTGCTACCTCACGGGCCTCTCCCACGTCGACCCGGTCGCGAACGGCCTCTCGCTCGGACGCTTCCTAAATCGCGAGCTCGCTTCGGTGCCGGACATCGACCTCGATTTCCCGCGCGATATCCGCGAGAAGCTGATCATCGCGGTCACCGAGCGCTACGGCAGGGAACACGCGGCGCTCGTGGCAAGCTTCGCCACGTATCGCTCGCGCGGCGCGATCCGTGATGTGGGCAAGGCACTCGGGCTCCCATATGCCGAGCTCGAGCGGCTGGCACGGCTCTCCGACGGCTGGGATGCGCGGCGAATTGGGGAGGAGCTCGAGAAGCTGCCCGGCACGCATGATTCCAAGCGCTGGCGGGCCTTCGCCTGGCTGACGAGCGAGATTGCAGGGCTCCCGCGGCACGTCTCCCAACACCCGGGCGGGATGATCGTCTCGACGCGTCCGCTGATCGAGCTCGTTCCCGTGCAGCCTGCGGCCATGGCCGGCCGCCAGCTCTGCCAGTGGGACAAGGATTCCTGCGCCGACGCCGGCTTCCTCAAGATCGACCTGCTCGGACTAGGGATGCTCTCGGCGGTCGAGGACTGCGTCGAGCAGATCGCGCGCGTACACGACGAGGTGATCGATCTCTCGCGGATCCCCTTCGACGACGAGGAGGTCTTCGCGGACATCCAGCGTGCGGACACGGTGGGCGCGTTCCAGATCGAGAGCCGCGCGCAGATGCAGAGCCTCCTACGTACGAAGCCCGAGAACCTCGACGATCTGACCGTCCAGGTTGC
>JACCUU010000066.1 GCA_013811645.1 Actinomycetota bacterium
ACCGAAGCCGACCGCGTCGTCCGCGAGCTCGCGTCGCAGCACGTGAACGAGATCAAGCTCCTCCAGGAGCACATCCACGATGCAATCGGCCAAGTGGTCTACGACCGGACGCGTCGGAGGCCGATGATTCTTCCCGTGGTGATCGAGGTCTAATGGCGGACTGGGCGAGCGTCATCGAGGACAACGCCTCGAGCGGGCCGAGCGGCGCGCGGCTGGTTAGTCAGCTGCGAGCGTGCGAGGTAGCGGCGCTTGCCTTCTGCAGGCTTCTCGAACGGTGGGGACGGGGTGATGCGACGCCCGCGACCGCCGGAGCTCGGCAGGCTGCGCTTCGCCACGCGGCAGACCGGGTCGAAACCGCCATCGCCGGCCTCGAACAGCCGCTCTCGCGCTATCTGCTCGAGCTCGAGCCCGAGCTGGCGGTAGGGCGTTCGTGGTACGGGGGACCGGGCGTCGCCGAGCTCGTCGAGTGGCGTCCGGTGCTCGACCGCGCCGGAGTGCGGGCGTGCCCGAATCGCGTGGCGGCGGTCTACCTCGAGCTCGCGGTGCTCGTCCGCGCTCTCGAAGGCCTTGCCACGGCAGCGAGTCTCGATGCTCCGCCCGACCGCTCGTCACTATGGGCAGGACTCTTCGATCTGCGGGACACGCTCCTGAGCTCGACGGTGGATGACCTTCGCGCCCTCGCGGCGTGAAGCCGCGCATCACCGTCGTCGGGTCGATCAACCTCGATCTCGTGGCGCGCTGCGAACGGTTGCCGAGAGCCGGGGAAACGGTCAGCGGGGCGACGTTCTCTCGGATCCCCGGAGGCAAGGGGGCGAACCAGGCGGTCGCATGTGCACGGCTCGGCGCCGAAGTGACATTCATCGGCGCGGTCGGCAAGGATTCCTTCGCGGAGGAGGCGCTCGCTGGGTTGAAAGATGCGGGTGTGAGCCTCGACGTTGGTATCGGCGACGAGGCGACGGGAGTCGCCCTCATTCTCGTCGACGCCTCCAGCGAAAACCAGATCGTGGTCGCTCCGGGTGCGAACGCGACATTGGGAGAGATCGAGCTGCCTGCGCACGACGCAGTTCTGTGCCAGCTCGAGATTCCCGACGAGGCAGTCCTCTCGGCCTGGGAGGAGTGCACGGGATTCTTCTGTCTCAACGCGGCGCCGGCCCGACCCGTCGCCGTCGATCCCGATCTGTCTGTCGTCAACCGGTATGAGCTCGAGTCGCTCTCGCGCCGTGACGGCCTCGTCGCGGTCACCTTCGGGGCCGAGGGAGCGACTCTGCTCGAGGATGGTGAGGAGATCGCCCGGGCAGCTCCGCCACGTGTCGAGGCGTTGGACGGCACTGCCGCAGGTGACGCATTCACCGCCTGCCTGCTTGTGTCGCTCCTCGAGAAGCGCGGGCCTAGCGAGGCGCTCGAGCGAGCCTGCGCGGCCGGAGCGCTTGCTGCCTCCCGGCTCGGAGCGCAGCCGTCTCTACCGACCACGGCTGAGATCGACGCGATTCTCTAAACCGTCTCCGTCGAGCTCGGCGACGAGGCGTTTCGGCGCGACGATCCGATAGCTCTCCTCGACCCAGTCGCGAAGCACGGCGACGTTCACGTCCGGCGCGCTCAGCGGCACCGTCACCCAGCCGGACTTCCCGAGCCCGTACCCGGTCGGCTCAGCGCCATCGATCGAGAGCGCGTGGGCATGCGACTCGACGAGCTTGACCGTCATGCGCCGCGACGCCGTCTGGCCGAGGAACACGAAGATCTTTCCGCGCACCTTCGCCACGTCTTCGCCCCACGGATGATCCTCGGTC
Organism: Actinomycetota bacterium; assembly: GCA_013811645.1. Lineage (GTDB taxonomy): Bacteria > Actinomycetota > Thermoleophilia > Gaiellales > Gaiellaceae > GMQP-bins7. The sequence continues at coordinate 1,788 of JACCUU010000066.1, forward strand.
GCCTCCGGCAAGGAGAGCGCGAAGGTACGAACCTTGTCACGAATCGTGGCCATGGACGAGGATGAGGGAGAGGCTCGCCCTACAGTACGCGGCGTGGCTGCCCCCATCCCGATCATCCTCGATTGCGACCCGGGGCACGACGACGCGATCGCGCTCCTCCTTGCGCTGGCGAGCGCGGAGATCGAGGTGCTCGGCGTCACGACGACGTACGGGAACCAGACGCTTGAGAAGACCACAGCAAACGCGCTGCGGGTACTGGAGCTCGTGGGGAGGACGGATGTACAGGTCGCGGCCGGCGCCGACCGGCCGCTTAGGCGTGATCTCGTGGTTGCGGCGCACGTCCACGGTGAGAGCGGGGTCGACGGCCCTGCTCTGCCTCCGGCTGCGACTGAAGCCGTGCCGACTGGCGCGACCGCGTTCATCGCCGAGTGCGTGCGCGGCGCCGCAACGGCCATCACGCTGGTTCCCACCGGACCGCTCACGAACGTCGCCCGTTACCTCGATGCCCACGGCGCCGAAGGGATCGCACGCACCGTGCTGATGGGGGGGCTCGATCGCGGAGGGCAACTTCACACCCGCGGCGGAGTTCAACATCTGGTGCGACCCGGAGGCAGCCCAGTTTGTTTTCACGAGCGGCCTCGACGTCACCATGGCGGGGCTCGACGTGACGCACAAGGCCATCCTCGGCCCCGAGGTCGAGGAACGGCTTCGCGGTGCGGGACGGGTGGGAAGTTTCGTCGCCGAGCTGAATGTCTTCTTCAGCCACTACCACCGCGCGACCTACGGCTGGAACGGGGCGCCGATCCACGATGCGGTCGCCGTCGCGCACGTCGTCAGGCCAGGTCTCCTGGAAACGCGGTACTGCAACGTCGAGATCGAGCTCGAGTCGGAGCTCTGCCGGGGTCGCACCGTAGTCGATCGCTGGCAGCGAAGCGACCGCGCGCCGAACACCCACGTCGGGGTCGATCTCGACACCGCGGCCTTCTTCGACCTACTCGTCGAGCGCATCTCCACGCTCGGCTAGTAGTTACAAAGGAGCGCGCCTCCCCGCGGCGAATC
>JACCUU010000098.1 GCA_013811645.1 Actinomycetota bacterium
TACGGGACGTGGTGGAGCTACATCCCGCACTTCCTCTCGACGCCGGGGTACGTGTACGCCTACGCGTACGGCTTCCTCTTCGCCCTCGCGATCTTCCGGCGCTACGAGCAGGAGGGCGAGTCCATGGTGGAGCCGTACCTCGACGTCCTGCGCGCGGGTGGATCGAAGCCGCCCGAAGAGCTCGCGGAGATCGTCGGGCTCGATCTCACCGATCCCGGGATCTGGGCGAGCGGCATCGACGCGCTTGCCGTCGAGCTCGACGAGGCCGAGGCGCTCGCACAGGAGATCGGCCTGGAGACGAGCGAGGGTTAGCGAGGGCTAGCGTCGGCGGCGGTTCGGCGGTACCCTCAGCGGCTGACAGGCAGGAGCTCGGAGGGGAAAAAGGAGGAGTTTGTGCGAAAGCTCATTGCGTGCGGAGTCGCCCTCGTAGCGGCCCTCGCGCTCACGGTACCCGGGGCGCTCGGTGGGGCGGAGCAGACACCGGGTGTCACGGCCAAGAAGATCGTCATCGGCGGGACGTTCCCGCTCACGGGCCCGGTGGCCGCGTATGCGCCGATCCCGGCCGGCATGGCCGCGTACTTCAGCTACATCAACGCCCGGCGAGGGCCGGACGGCAAGCGTGGCGTCATGGGCCGGCAGATCGTCTGGAAGTACTACGACGACGGCTACAACCCCGCGAACACGGTCCAGCTCACGAGGAAGCTCGTCGAGGAGGACAAGGTCTTCGCCACGGTCGGTCAGCTCGGGACCGAGCACAACCTCGCGGTCCGCAGCTACCTGAACCAGTCGAAGGTGCCGCAGACGCTCGTCTCGACGGGTGCGTCGTACTGGGGCACGCAGTACGCGGAGTTCCCGTGGACGATCGGGTGGCAGCCCGACTACATCGCCGAGGGGCGCATCTACGGCCTGCACATCAAGGCGAACTTCAACGGGAAGAAGATCGCGGTTCTGTACCAGAACGACGACTACGGGAAGGACTATCTGCTCGGTGTTCGGGCCGCGCTCGGTAAGGCGTATTCGGACTCGAACATCGTCGCGCAGGAGGCGTTCGAGGCGACGGCGCCCAACGTCACGTCGCAGATGGCAAAGATCAAGGCGAGCGGCGCGACGATCTTCGTTATCCTGGCGACGCCGCTGTCCACGATTCGGGCGTACGGAACGGGCAAGGCGCTCGGCTGGAATCCCGAGCAGGTCTACGTCAACTCGGTCTCCGCGACCGCTGCGTTCTTCAACATCGCGGTGGCCTCGGCCGGGGCGCCCTACGTCAACGGGTCGCTCTCCGTCAACTACCTGAAGGATCCCTCGAGCCCGACCTGGACGAACGACGCGGCCATGAAGCAGTACCGCACGATCATGGCCAAGTACGCGCCCAACGTGAACGCGAACAACGGGCTCTACTTCTACGGCGTCGCCAAGGCCGAGACCTTCGTGCAGGCGCTGTACAAGGCGGGCAAGAGCCCGACTCGCGTCGGTCTCATGAATGCGCTCCTGAGCCTGAACCAGAACAACAAGTTCGCGCTCCCGGGCGTCACGCAGAAGACGACGAAGAAGGATCACTTCATCATCAGCCAGATGCAGCTCCAGCGCTACACGCATCCGGATTGGAAGCTCCAGGGCAAGCTGATCGAGGGCCGTCCGCGTTAGAGACGACGCTCGTTTGCTCTCGGTAGGGGCCGGGCATGCCCGGCCCCTACCTTTGACGCAAGGCCGGAATCTGCGGGAGTAGATTCCGGGCCTTGCAACAGCACTGAAGCAGTTCGCTTCGCGGCCTGTAGCGCCCCGTCATGTCCGACGCCCGCCCTACTGCGGTCCGGCCAGGAACTCCTCCCAGTACCCTTCCATCGTCGTCAGCCGCGACGAGGCGTGCAGCAGGTCGTGCGGGGCGATGTTGACCGCACGCACGATGGCGTCGGCCGGCCAGTCGTCGCCGACGTCGAGCACGTTCACGCAGCCCGGCGCCTGCTCGAAGTGTCCGAGGAACATGTGCTCACCGGTGAGCGCGTAGGAGAGGATCGAGCGGTTGACGGCGCCGTGCAGGACCGCGAGCACCGTGTCCCAGCTCTTGTCGGCCAGCAAGCGCTCGAGTGCTGGGAGCACGCGGTCGAAGAGCTCCCCGATCGTCTCGCCGCCGAGGAAGCGCTTCTCGAGCGGGACGATGCCGCGAAACGCGTGCACGAACTCCTCCTCGAGCCGTTCGAATGGAATGTCCGAGAGCCGCGCTCCTCGCAGCTCCCGCAGGTCCGACCACTCCTCGATCTCCGCCTCGGGGGCAACGATGCGCGCGGTTTCGACGGTGCGCGGCAGGCTGCTCGTGAGCACGCGGTCGAACGTCACGCCGCGGAGGAGGTCGCGTGTGGCCTCGGCCTGCGCGCGGCCCATCTCGTTCAAGCCAACTCCGTCCTCTTGGACCGGCCGCCCGTCGGGAGCGAAGTACGACACCGCCCCATGGCGCATCAGGTAAAGCCGTCGCCTCACTCGTATCGCTCGAGGTAGCCGGGGCTCGCGACGAGCAGCTTCTCACGGACGCCGGCGGTGAGCGCCTCGAGATCACCGTCGCGCACATCGCCCGCGCGGATGCGGCGTGCGAGCTCGATGTCGCCCGGATCCGTCGGGCCGGGCGGCGGGGACTCGCGCTCCACGATGGACAGGGCGTTCATGGCAACGCGCGTCCTGAACCGCATGCGCTGGTCCTCGAAGGCGGGGAGGATCTCGGTCTCGAGAAATTCGCGCACCGAGGCAGCAAGCTCGCGCGCATTCGGGCGCGCCGTCATCCAGCCCTTCGGATCAAATCGAGGATCTCGTACTCCATCTCCGCGGCGAGCCGGCCGAGGATCGCAAACTCGACGCTTCGGTCCTCTCCGCGCAGGTGGCGGCGACCTTGCCGGAGGGCTCCGATCGCCCATTTGCAGTTGCCGAGCACTTCCCACGCATAGAGCTCGTCGACGGGGATCTCGCAGCCGGTGAGCTCCCCGTAGCGCGCGAGATAGGGCTCGACCTCGCCGACCCCGCCCAGGCGGAGGTCGTCTCGTCCGAAGCGCCAGGCGCGTACGAGCGGCCACGCGACGTCCTCGGCCGGATCGGACAGGCGAGCGAACTCCCAGTCGAGCACGGCGACGAGCCCGTTCTCGTCCACGACGAGGTTGCCGAGGCGGAAGTCGCCGTGACCGACGACTCGCGGGCATTCGAGCGGAATGCGCTCGCGCGCCCAGCGCAGTCCGAGCTCGATTGCGGGATGCGGCTCCTCCACCGAGTCGAGCTCGTCGTAGAACTCGTCGAAGGGATCTGCGTCGCGGAGGAACGGGAGCCGCTCGCGCGGAATCGCATGGATCTTCGCCAGCTCGTCTGCCATCTCGAGCGCGAGCGACGGGGGCGGCGCCTTCACGATCCGCCGGCCGATCGTCTCGCCGTGGACGCGCTCCATCACGAAGGCCTCGCGACCCTCGACGTCACCGAGGTACGCGATCGGCTCCGGCGCCTTGACTCCCGCTTCATGGGCAGCGCGCAGAACCTCGAACTCGTGCTCGAGCGAGAGCGTGCCTTCGTGGATCACGCCGCCGGCCGCTCGGCGGACGAGAAGCTCGCGCCCGTCAGCGGTGCCCACCGCCCACGCTTCCTTGGAGGCGCCTCCCGCGAGCAGCGTGGCGCCGGTTATCGATACGCCGAGCGCGGCCTCCAGCGCCTCCTTCACAGCGCGATTTCGGCGAGTGCTCGTAGCGCTTCGGGTTGTTGCGTGGAGACGAGCAGCGAGGTCGCGCCCGACTCCCGCCATGCGTCCAGGCGCTCCGCAAGCCGCTCCTTCGGCCCCACTAGCGCGACCTCGTCGACGAACGAGTCGGGAATCGCCGCAGCCGCGTCTCGCTTGTTCCCGCCGAGATAGAGATCCTGGACCTTGCGTGCCTCGTCCTCGTACCCGTAGCGGGCGAAGAGATCGTTGTAGAAGTTCTTTCCGCGCGCGCCCATGCCGCCGATGTAGAGCGCGTAATAGGGCTTGAGGAAGTCGCGACCGGCCGCGACGTCGTCGATCAGGATGGCGGGCGCGGTCGGCGCGACGTCGAAATCCTCGCGCCGGTCCTCGAGCTCGGACGCGAACACTTTCGGGGCCTGTCCGGGCGACCAGAAGATCGGCAGCCAGCCGTCCGCGATCTCGAAGGCCTGCGCGACCGCCTTCGGGCCCATCGCTGCGATGTAGATCGGGATATCGGCGCGCAGCGGCCGCGCCATCAGCTTGAGTGGCTTGCCGAGCCCCGTCCCGTTCGAGAACGGGATGTCGTAGTGCTCGCCGTGGTGCTCGACGACCTCCCGGCGAAGCGCCGTGCGCACGATCTCGACGTACTCGCGCGTCTTCCCGAGAGGCTTCCCCCAGGGCTCACCGTGCCACCCCTCGACGACCTGCGGCCCGGAGGTGCCGAGGCCGAGCAGGAAGCGGCCCTCGGAGAGGAGGTCGAGCGTCGCCGCGGTCATCGCCGTGTTCGCGGGTGTGCGGCCGGGGATCTGCATGATCGCGCTCCCGATCTTGATCCGCGTCGTCGTTGCCCCGAGCCAGGCGAGGACGCTCACGCAGTCTGTTCCCCAGGCCTCGGCTGCCCAGGCGGAGTCGTACCCGAGGCGCTCCGCCTCCTGAGCAAGCGCGATCGGCTCGAGCGGGCTCGTCCCCGGAGGCGCGTAACCCATGTAGAACCCGAGGCGCACTCAGGTCACCTGCCGACCCGGCCGCGAAGCGGACGGCTTTAGGGATTTTCGCGAATGGAATCCGCACTCGCGGATTCCATTCTTGCGCCTAGCGGAGCTCACTCCTGCGATGCTAACGCCATGACAATCACCGATCTCCGCCCCACCGACGAGGTGCTCGAGCTGAGGGCGCGCGTGCGCGCATTCATGGAGGAGCACCTGTACCCGAACGAGCGGGCGCTCGATCGCGAGGACGACGGGTCCGACAAGCTCGTCGTGCGACTGAGGGCAGTCGCGAAGGACGAGGGTCTGTGGGCTCCTCACCTGCCACCCGAGGCAGGCGGCTCGAACGGGAGCTTCCTCACCTACGCGTTTCTGAACGAGGAGATCGGGCGCTCGCTCTGGGGGCAGCTCATCCTCGGTTGCCAGGCTCCGGACGCGGGCAACGGCGAGATTCTCTGGCAGTTCGGAACCGAGGAGCAGAAGGAGCGCTGGCTGAAGCCGCTGGTGGCAGGCGAGATGCGCTCGTTCTTTTCCATGACCGAGCCGGACGTGTCCGGATCGGATCCCACAGGACTCAAGACGCGAGCGGTGCGGGACGGTGACGAATGGGTCATCGACGGCCACAAGTGGTTCTCGTCGGGCGCCGAGGGGGCGTCCTTCGGGATCGTGATGGCCGTCACGGATCCCGACGCCGAGCCGCATCGCCGTGCAACCCAGATCATCGTCCCGGCCGACACGCCTGGGGTCGAGGTCGTCCGTGCGATCCCGACCATGGGTCACCGTGGACGCGGCTGGACAACGCATTGCGAGGTGCGCTACTCGGGAGTCCGCGTTCCGCTCGAGAACACGCTCGGCGAGGTGGGCGACGGGTTCCGGATCGCGCAGAAGCGCCTCGGGCCTGGCCGGATCCACCACGTCATGCGCTGGCTCGGGCAGATGCAGCGTGCGTTCGAGCTCATGTGCTCGTACGCACTGGAGCGAGAGACGTTTGGTGGGAAGCTCGCCGAGAAGCAGACGGTCCAGAACTGGATCGCGGACTCGGCGGCCGAGATCCAGGCATGCCGGCTCCTGACGCTCGACGCGGCGCACAAGATCGACCAGGGGGACGAGGCCCGCGTCGAGGTCTCGCTGATCAAGTTCTACGCGGCGAAGGCGCTGAACGACGTGGTCGACCG
>JACCUU010000144.1 GCA_013811645.1 Actinomycetota bacterium
TACGGCTGGCGCTTCCGGCCGGCCGTCGGCTCCTTTACGGATGCAGGCAACGGCTCCTGCCACTGAAGCAGGATCAGCACCGGCGATTCACGAGGTCTTATCCCAAACTCACCTTCGTCTGCTTTCGTATAGGTCCGAGTACGACAGCCGCGAGAGAGGAGCCTCCACGTGATCGAGCAGTCGGACGAAGCCGCCGTCCCGTCCCCGCACGAAGCCAAGGAGCAGCTCGAGCAGGCGCTGTTCGAGATCAGGCGCGTCATCGCCGGGCAGGACGCGATGCTCGAGCGCGTGCTCGTCTGCCTGCTCGCTGAGGGCCACCTTCTGATCGAGGGCGTCCCCGGCCTTGCCAAGACGCTGACGATCAAGACGACCGCAGGAGTTCTCGGCGGGACGTTCGCACGCGTCCAGTTCACGCCAGATCTTGTCCCCTCGGACCTGGTGGGAACGCGCATCTACCGCGTGGGGGACGGCGAGTTCGACACGGAGCTCGGGCCGGTCTTCTGCAACTTCCTGCTCGCCGACGAGATCAACCGCGCGCCCGCGAAGGTGCAGTCAGCGCTGCTCGAGGTGATGCAGGAACGCCAGGTGACGATCGCGCACACGACCTATCCCGTGCCCGAGCCGTTCCTGGTGATGGCGACCCAGAACCCGATCGAGTCCGAAGGCACCTACCCGTTGCCGGAGGCGCAGATCGACCGGTTCATGCTCAAGGTCGTGATCGGATATCCAGGACACGACGAGGAGCTGACCGTCGTCCAGCGCCAGCTCGTCGAAGCGCCCGAGCTGCGCCAGGCGCTCTCGCTCGAGGATCTGACGGCGCTGCAGAGAGCAGTGGCCGACATCTATGTCGACCCCTCGCTCATCAGCTACGCCGTGGACATCGCAACCGCGACCCGCGAGCCCGAGGCGCATGGACTATCCGACATCGCGCCGTACATCTCCTACGGAGCGAGCCCTCGCGGCCCGATCTCGCTCGTACAGGGATCGCGGGCGCTCGCGCTGATCCGCGGGCGCGAATACGCGCTCGTGGAGGACCTCCAGGCTCTTGCCCGCGATGCCCTCAGGCACCGGCTCGTCCTGAGCTATCAGGCGCTCGCCGAGGAGGTGAGTCCCGACGCAATCCTCGACCAGGTGCTCGCAGCCGTTCCCGCTCCGCAGCTCGACCTGGCTCGCAGGAATGCCGCATGAAAACCCCAGGATCCGCGAACGCGCTCCTCTCCGCGTCCAGCCCGGCGCGCCCCGGCCCGGGGACGATGCCGGAAGGGCTGCTGAAGGCGCTCGACGTCTCGATCGCACGGCGGATGGAGGGACTGCTTGCGGGCGACTTCCGTTCGAACCTGCTCGGAACCGGCTCCGAGCTCGCCATGGTGCGTCCGTACACGCCGGGTGACGACGTGCGGCGGATCGACTGGAACGTGACCGCGCGGACGAACGAGCCACACGTCCGGGTCGACCTCGCCGAGCGCGTGCTCGTCACGTGGCTGGTGCTCGACACTTCTGTGTCGATGCAGTTCGGCACCGCCGACCGCCGAAAGGCAGACGTAGCCGAAGGGGTCGCGATAGCCATCGGCCATCTCGCGACGCGCCGGGGCAACCGCCTCGGGATCGTCACCTTCGGAGATTCGGCGCCGAAGACGATTCCGCCCAAGCAGGGGCGAGGCGGGCTGGTCGGCCTGCTGGCCGCGCTTCGTCGAGAGCCCGAAGACGGTGCGGGCACGACCTCGCTCAGCGAAGGGATAACCCGTGCCGGATCGCTGACCCGGCAGCGCTCGCTGGTCGTCGTGGTCTCCGACTTCCGCGGGCCCCAGGACTGGCGCCGTCCGCTGCTCGAGCTGGCGAGCCGTCACGATGTCGTGGCGGTGGAGGTCAGGGATCCGCGCGAGCAGGAGCTCTCTAACGCGGGGCTCCTGTGGCTCGTCGACCCGGAGACGGGCAGGCAGCTTCGCGTCGACACTCGAAGTCGCCGTCTCCGAGAGCGTTTCGCGGTCGCCGCTCAGGCGGAGCGAGCGCAGGTGGCGCGAAACTTCACTTCGGTCGGCGTGCGTCACGTCGTTCTCACGACCTCGGGCGACTGGCTGCGGCCGCTCGTCGTCTTCCTGCGCCGGAGCCGTTCGTGACCTTCACCTGGCCGATCGTGCTGGCCGGACTCGTTCTCATCCCCCTGCTCGTCCTCGCATACCTCTGGTCGGAGCGGCGGCGCACGGCCTCTCAGGCTGCGTTCGGGAACCCGGCGCTTCTCCCGAACGTCATCGATCGAGAGCCGGGAAGGCTGCGCTTCCTGCCCCTCGCCATCCTGCTGCTCGGCCTCGCCGCGATGATCGTCGGAGTCGCGCGCCCACACGCCACGGTCAGCGTTCCGCGCGAGGAGGCCACCGTGATCCTGGCCATGGACGTCTCACGGTCGATGAAGGCCGAAGACGTCGAGCCGACGCGGCTCGATGCCGCCCGCGCAGCTGCCGAGGCGTTCCTCGTCCAGGTTCCGGAGAAGTTCCGCGTGGGCGTCGTCTCGTTCGCGAGCAGGGCAGCGGTCGGGGTTCCACCCACGCACGACCGGGCGCTCGTGGAGGAGGCGCTCGATTCCCTCTCTCCCGGAGAAGGAACGGCGATCGGCGACGCCGTGGCGCTCTCCATCCGGCTCGGCGAACGAAGGCGGGCGGAGGACGAGGTCGTGCCACCGCGCGCGATCCTGCTCATCTCGGATGGCGCCCGGGACGGTGGACGCATCGACCCGGAGCAGGCGGCGCAGCAGGCGCAGGAGCGCGGGATTCCCGTGCACACTGTTCTCGTGGGAACGCCGGACGGTGTCGTCGAGGAGAGACTGACAGGCGGGTTCGAGCGCATCATCCGGGTGCCGCCGAGCCCGGAAACGCTGGAGGCGCTAGCCGCTGCAACCGGGGGCGAGTTCTTCACCGCTACCGACGACGAGCGCTTGCGCGAGGTGTACGAGGAGCTGGGCTCCCGGCTCGGCGAGCGTGAGGAGTCCCGGGAGATCACGGACCTGTTCGCCGCGGGGGCGGCCGCGCTTCTGCTCGTGGGTGGAGCGCTCTCCGCCTTCCTCTTCAAGAGGGTTCCGTGACGCGCAGCGTCCGCATTGCGTTGCTCGCGGCCACGCTCTCGGCGGCACTCGTCGCAGCGTCGCCTGCCGGGAGCGCGAACGAGTGCGAGGGGCTGCAGGTGTGCGTGCCGGTTGCAGGCCCGTGGGTCTCGCTGGCGACCTCGGGCGGCGCGGCGCGGCCGGTTGTCGCATGGCAGCTCGTCTGCCCTCGCGGGTACATCGTCGGCGGTCTGGACGCCGAGCTCACCCAGCGAGCGATCGATGTGAGCTTCCTCGGGATGCTCGGGAGCCCGGTCAACCCCGGCATTACCACGTCACGCTCGGCGACGTTCGTCGGGACGTACGTCGGAGCAGCGTCCGG
>JACCUU010000188.1 GCA_013811645.1 Actinomycetota bacterium
TTGAGCGATGGCAGCGGTGTGACGGAGCCCACCTTCGATGAGTCGTTGCTCGTCGAGGTGCGCGCGCTTTCAGGGGTGGAGGAGGCTGAGGGGAGCGTCAACTCGGATGCGACCCAGCTCATCAGCGACGACGGTAAGGCCGTGGTCTACGGAGGCGCTCCGAACCTCGGCTTCTCGATCGTCAATCCCGATTCGCGGTTCAATCCGCTGACCCTCGTCGAAGGCGAGTGGCCGGGGCCGAACGAGGTCATCGTCGACAAGGAGACGGCGTCGAAAGAGGATTTCGATGTCGGCGAGACGATCGGCGTTCAGGCTGAAGGGCCGGTTCAGCGACTCGCGGTCTCGGGGATCATGCAGTTCAGCTCAAGCCTCACCATCGGTGGGGCGACATTGGCCGGCTTCGATCTACCGACGGCGCAAAGGCTGATGAGGAAGGAAGGACGGCTGGACGAGATCGCGGTCGCGTCGAGACCGGGCGTCGCCGATCCCGAGCTCGTGCGGGAGATCAAGGCGGTTCTCCCCGACAATGCCCAGGTTCAAGGGGTCGGCGAGCAGGTGCAATCGGATGCCGACGAGACCAACGAGTTCATCACCTTCCTGCAGACGTTCCTGCTTGCGTTCGGGGGCATCGCGCTCTTCGTCGGCTCCTTCGTCATCGCCAACTCGCTCTCGATCACGATCGCCCAGCGGACGCGGGAGCTCGCGACTCTGCGCATGCTCGGCGCCTCGCGGCGCCAGGTGCTCAGCTCGATCATCCTCGAGGCGCTCGTCGTTGGCGTCGTCGCCTCCGTGATCGGGCTGTTCCTGGGACTGCTCCTCGCAAGGGGGCTCTTCTCGCTCTTCGACCTGGTCGGGTTCACGCTCCCGAACACCGGGCTCGTCTTCGAGACGCGCACCGTGATCGTCGCGCTGCTCGCGGGAATCCTCGTGACACTCATCGCCAGCCTCCGACCCGCGATCCGTGCGACGCGCGTGCCGCCTGTCGCTGCCGTGCGCGAGGGTGCGACCCTTCCTCCAGGGCGCTTCGCACGCCTGCGGGGCGTCGGCGCGCTGCTCATGGCGGTGGCCGGCTTCGGCGCGCTCGCCTACGGGCTCTTCGCGGAAGGTCTCGACACGACGGAGATCCTGATCTGGATGGGTCTCGGCACGCTGCTCGTCTTCCTCGGGGTCGCGCTGTTCTCGTCGCGCCTCGTGCGTCCGCTCGCGCACGTGCTCGGCTGGCCCGCCACGAAGATGGGCGGCGCGGCCGGATCGCTGGCGCGGGACAACGCGCGCCGAAACCCCCAGCGAACGGCGTCGACCGCAGCAGCGCTGATGATCGGGCTCGCGCTCGTGACGCTCGTGGCGACGCTCGCTTCCGGGATCATCGCGTCGTTCAGGGGCGCGGTGAACGATCTCTTCACGGGCGACTACGCGATCACGGCGCAGAACAACTTCTCGCCGATCCCGATCGACGCCGCCGAGGTAGTCGCCAGGTCACCAGGCGTCACGGTCGTGGGGAACGTGCGGACGGGCGAGGCGCTTCGAAACGGAGATGCAGACTTCATCACCGCGGTCGATCCGGGGATGCGCGAGGTGATCGAGTTGGACTGGAAAGCAGGCTCCGCGGAAGTCATCTCCTCGCTCGGCGACGACGGTGCGTTCGTCGACGACGCCTGGGCGGAGGACAACGGCCTCGCCGTCGGATCGCCGATCGAGATCACCTTCCCGAACGGAAGCTCGAAGACGTTTCAGGTCGAAGGCATCTTCGACCCGCCCGCCGGAGGATCGCCGTTCGCGTCGGTGACGATCTCGGCGGCGGCGTGGGACACCAAGGTCGCTCAGCCCAGGAACTTGTACTCGTTCCTGAACATGGACGGCGGAGCGACGGACGAGAACCAGGCTGCGCTCGACGCGGCGCTAGCAGACTTCCCGAATGCGAAGGCGCAAACGCGCCAGGGCTTCATCGACAACCAGATCTCCGGGCTCAGCTCCATCCTGAACATCCTCTACGTGCTGCTGGCGCTGTCGATCATCGTCAGCCTGTTCGGGATCGTCAACACGCTCGTCCTGACGGTGTTCGAGCGGACGCGCGAGATCGGGATGCTGCGCGCGATCGGTATGACGCGGCGCCAGATCCGCCGCATGATCCGTCATGAGAGCGTGATCACGGCGCTGATCGGGGCGGCGATCGGAATCGTGCTCGGGATCGCGCT
>JACCUU010000221.1 GCA_013811645.1 Actinomycetota bacterium
GCTTCACGTTCGAGGCGGCGCTCGCCGCGTTTTTCTGCTGGATCCTCGTGATCGTGACCCGAACCGACTTTGAGCACCGGCTGATCCCGGACCGGATCGTCTTGCCGGGCGCCGTTCTCGTCGCGACTGCAAGAACGCTCGACGAGCCGAGCCTCGCGTGGGTGCTCGGCGGGCTCGGCGCCGGCCTGGCGCTGTTTCTCATCGTCCTCGCGTACCCGAAAGGCCTGGGGATGGGGGACGTGAAGCTCGCAGTGTTCATGGGCGCAGGCCTCGGCCTGTCCGTCGTGGTCGGCCTGTTTCTCGGTTTCATCGCGGGGGCGGTGCCGGCCGTTGTTCTGCTCGTCCGCCACGGACGAGCGGCGCGGAAGCAGGCGATTCCGCTCGGGCCGTTCCTCGCGCTGGGAGGAGTGATCGCTCTCTTCGCCGGAGACGCGATTCTCGACTGGTACCTCTCGTAAGGAAACGGTTGCGCCCGTTCGGATTCGCTCAAGGGGCAGGTGGCGGGCGCCGATTTCCTTCCTGTGCAGCATGCGCCGACCCCTGCTCGCGTATCGTCGCCCGTTGACCCCGGCCTTCTCGCTGTCGCGGCCAACCAGGCTGCGAGCGCAGCGGCCGAAGCAAGCGAGCCGGCGTCAGCAATTGCCGCGGCCGTGGAGGCGCTGCATGCTGCTGTCGCCGGTCTTCTTCCCTCGGTCTTCGTCTTCGAGCACGGCCGCCTCTGGTTGGTCGCACAGCGCGGATACGCGGTCGTCCCGGACGGCCTGAGCGTCGAACGCGGCGTCATGGGGCGGGCCGTTCGACTCGGCCGGCCGCAGCTCGCCGCCGACGTCCGCTCCGATCCGGACTTCGTGCCGACCCTTCCGGGCATCGTGACCGAGCTGGCCATCCCGCTGCGCGTCGGGCGGATGATCGTCGGAGCGCTGAACATCGAGTCCGAGCGCGCGCTCCCGGACGGCGCTGCGAACCTGATCCGTCCGCTTGCATCCGTCCTGGCACCCCTCGCCGAGCAGGTTCGGACACGAGGTGGGCTCGATCTGCCTGCGCTCGCCCGGCTCTTCGTGCACTTCGGGAGCATCCGAGATCCGGACGAGATCGCGGCGCTCGCGGCAGCGTCTCTGCCTCGCGTGCTCCCGGTCGAGGTCAGCCAGGTCGTCGTTTGGAACGAGGTCGGACTTCCGGTGGAGCTCGCGTCCTGGTCACGGGATGCGAGCGTGCAACCGCCTCTGACGGGAGCCGAGCTCGAGGCCGCACGCGTCCAGGTCGATCCGACGATCGTGTGCGAGGTTCTCGATCTGGCAAGCTCGCCCGACGGAACGCACCGCGCTCGCTCGCTCGTCTGGCTCCCGCTGCGCGCCAACGGCACGGAGCTTGGAGCACTCGTCGCGGTCAGCCGCGGCGACGAGCGCGTCGACCCCGTCCAGCTCGACGGCGCGGCGTTGCTCGCGGCCCACGTGGCCGCGTCGCTCGACGCTGCCGTCTCGCTGAGGCGTGAGCGTCAGAGCGCGGTCACAGATGCGCTCACCGGGATTCTCAATCGCCGTGGTATGGAGGAACGCCTCGACCACGAGCTGGCGCTTGCGCAGGAGCGGCGGCTGCCGGTCAGCCTGCTCGTCATCGACTGCGACGACTTCAAGGACATCAACGACCGGGCCGGGCACGAGTTCGGCGATGCGCTTCTGCATGAGATCGCGCGTGTGCTCGTGCAAGCCGTTCCGGAGGGCGCAGAACCAGCGCGGCTCGGCGGCGACGAGTTCGTCGTGATGCTCCCGGAGGCGGGCGCCGACGCCGCGGAGGCCCTGGGCGCAAGCATCCGCAGGGTTCTTGCGGATGGGCTGATGGATGCGGGCTTTCCGTTGCGGATCAGCGCAGGGATCTCGACCTATCCGTTCGACGGGGCGACACCGAGCGCGCTCCTGCGCGCAGCCGATCAGGCTCTCTACTGGGCGAAGGCATCGGGGAAGGATCGGATCGCATCGTTTCGCGACGTCGTTCGGGGCGGGCCGACCGCCGTCGCCACCGTGAGCGGAGCAGCAGGCGCCGAACCCGCACGACGCGGCCGTGGGGAAGGATCGATTCTCACGGACGTCGTGGCGGCTTCCGCGGCGATCGAGGCAGAGAAGACGGTGGAGGGAGTCTGCAACCGTCTCTGCAAGTCACTCGTCTTCGTCGTGGGAGCGACCGCGTGCTCTGCCTCTCGCGTCGTGGGGGACTTCCTCGTGGATGCGACCGAGCACGCGCTCCGCGAGGTCTGGCTCGGCGACGCTGCTGCGTACCGCATCTCCGACTTCCCGCTGACGGCGGAAACGCTCCGCACGAACCAGCCGCGCACGGCGTCGTTCCTCGGCGACGACGTGGATCCGGCCGAAGCGTTCATCCTTCGCGAGCTCGCGATGAACGCTCTGTTGATGCTTCCTCTCCAGGTCGCTGGACGTCCGTGGGGCCTGGTGGAGCTCTACGAGATGCGGCTTCGGCAGTTCACGGAGGACGACGTGGCGATCGCGCAGTTTCTGACGGCTCAGGCCGAACGCCGGCTCGAAGTCGTGTCCGCAGGCATCAGCGCGCTCGATCGACCGCCTGTCTACGAGCTTCCGTCCGACGATGTCGGGAGCTCCTGACATGCAAGGGTGCGGGTCAGGCTCCAGCTGGCGAGGGGTCAGGCTTCAGCCTGAACCCGGTCTTGGGACGTTCAGAGTAGAACACCCCGAGGCGAGGTCAGGCTGAGCCTGACCCCTAGCAATAGGTGGTTTAAGGGCATAGGTGGTTCAACACCCAACGACGGGGTCAGGCTAAAGCCTGACCCCAGCGATGTCCGCGATGAGGTACGCGCAGCGCCGCGTGTCCGCCGGCAATGGGGAGGGGCCAAGGCGCGCAACCAGATATTGGGCGTCGTCGACTTCCACGTTCGAGCCCGAAGCAAGCGGTGTGGGCTCGATCTCGCTGAGCCTGTAGGCGACTCCCGGCACGAAGGCCAGCTCCACCAGGCTCGCCAGCGAGCGCTCACGTTCCATGAGCGCCTCCTCGCGTGTGGCGATCCGCTCTTCGCGGTCGGAAACGGCCCGTTCGCGCCGCTCGACCGCTTCGCGCTTCAGCTCCACCGCTCCGAGCTCGCTCCGTCGGCGTGCGAGCTCGATCTCTCCTGCCCGAAGCCGCTCCTCACGAGCCGTCACGTCTCGAAGTGTGTTTGCGAGCTCTGTCTCGCGCAGGTCGAGATCGCTGGTGCCGACGCGGAGGACTCGCTCGACCGATGCGCGCGAGTCGCGAAGGAGGAGCTCGCGCCGCTCGAGATCGGCGACGACCTCGCGCAGCCGCGCGACTTGCTCCTCGAGCCCGTGTCGCCGGGCCAGGAGCAGAGACTCGAGCTGCTCCTCGGGTGTGGATGCCTGAGCCATTCGTCTCGTTCGGTTGCCGCAGCCTCACTGGCCCCACCGCCGCAGAGGTCTGCCGGCGGACCAGTCCTAAGCCGTCGATTTCGGAGCGGTCCGCCGGCAGACCGCACCTTCGCCGGGGGCGGAATGTCTCCTTCCCCCGAAATATTTCTGCTAAAGAGGGTCAAGCTCCTCGGGCTCGAAACCGATAACCCCCTCATGGACCCCACCGGCGCACGTCTCCTCGCAGCCCGCATCAAAGCGGGCGTTGCGGTTGGAACGAGAATCGAGCTCGTGGCCGACGCTGACGGACCCTCCGGCCTCTGTGCCGGCGATCGAGGCGTCGTCGACGACATCAACGAGCTGGGCTTCGTCCGCGTGATCTGGGACCGGGGCATGGTGGTCGACATCGACCCCGACCACACGCACTTCCGCCCGCTCGCTGCGTAGCAATGAGCGTATGGGGGTCAGGCTTAAGCCTGACCCCGTCGTAGGGTTGAACGTCCCCAGACCGAGGTCAGGCTGAAGCCTGACCCCAGCGGGCGGCGGGTGTTCAGCGCGCGCGGCGAGGAAGGGGGCTCGCGGGGGGAAACATCGTTTCCC
>JACCUU010000260.1 GCA_013811645.1 Actinomycetota bacterium
AACGGCCGCTTGCCGACTGCCGACTGCGGTACGCCGCATGGAGCTGGCGCCGCGAGTTCGTGACGAACAGGTCGGGGCGTCCGTCGGCGCTGAAGTCCGCGGCCGCGATCCCCATGCCGGCGTTCGGGTCGTCGACGCCGGCTCTCCGCGCCACCTCCTCGAAGCGAAAGCCGAGGCTGTCCCTCGACGGAACGTTGCGGTAGAGCTGGTTCGGATCCGCGTCGTTCGCGACGTACAGATCGAGGCGCCCGTCCCGGTCGAAGTCCGTGAACACGGCCCCGAGGCCGTGACCGACACGACCGCCCTCCACTCCTGCGAGCTTTCCCACTTCGCGGAACGTCGCCTTCCCGCTCACGCCGCGTCCCTCGTTGAGGTAAAGGAGGTCGCCGACGGGAGCGTGGTTCGTCGGGAAGCCGGAGGTGGATGCCGTTCGGGTGTTGATGTCCGTATACCCGGCGACGAACAGATCCGGCAGGCCGTCGCCGTTGACATCGCCGACAGCCGCGCCGGTATGCCAGCCGAATGTGTCGATCCCGGCGTGTCGCGCGCCCTCGGTAAACGTTCCGTCTCCGTCGTTCCAGAGGAGTGCGTCGAAGCCTTCGGTCTCCACGTTGAAGCCGGACGTCGTCACGTACAGGTCGGTGTGGCCGTCGAGGTCGAAGTCGGCGGCGACGCAGCCGTTGCCGCGCAGCGGTAGATCGGCGTCGGCCTGGCGGCTCACGTCCTCGAATCGCCCGCCCACGTTCCGGAACAGAGCGCTCCGTGGCATCGTGCCCTTCGCGTCGTACTCCGGATAATCGGAGTCGGCGTAGGAGTTGACCACGAAGAGGTCGAGCCATCCGTCGGCGTCGTAGTCGAGCCAGCAGAGTCCGCCGCCCATCATCGCGGTCGCGTCGTTCGAGACGCCGAAGCGGAACGCACCATGCTGGAAGGCCAGCCCGACCCGCGCCGCGACATCCTCGAACGTAGTGCCGCCCAGCGTTCCGCCCGCCGCCAGTGTCGCTCCAGAAACGCCTGCGAGCGGCGGGCCGCCCTCCGAGTGCACGATGTGGTACCGCCCGCTCTCGAGGGCCACCTCGACCGTGCGCCGGAACGGCTCGCCTGCGCGGCTCACGTTCCTGGCGCCTCCGTTCCCGAGGGTCGAGGCGGTCTGCGTGCCCTCGAGCCGTGCCACCACGATGGGCGGGCCCTGGCCGTCGCCTCGGCGGAGGCTGAGCTGCATCCTGTCGACGTCATAGGTCGCGACAGTGATCGCGCTCGAGGTGTCGCGGATCCTGTTCCAAAGCGTTGCGAGCCACGCGCCGCTCGCGGCCGTCGCCGCCATGTCGGGGTCGCCGTGCAAGAGGGAATCGGACTCGACGCGAAGGTCGACGACGATGTCGCGGGCAATCGTCTGCGCGGTGTCGTCGCCGATCTCCGCGATTCCCTCCGCGTCGACGACGGTGATCTCGGGGAGAGCCTGGACGCCGCTGAGTGCGGCTGGGGATCCGGCCTCGGGGCGCGCTGGAAACCCGGCTACAACGACGAATCCGCCGTAGATGACGGCTCCCGCGAGCGCGACCGCGCCGACGACTGCTCGTCGCGGCTGCCGAGGCGCGAGGGCTGTCAGGCGATCGGAGCCCACCACCTCGATCGCGCCTCGCATGGCGCACACGAGCGCGAGTGCGGCGAGGATCGCGACCTTCGTCCCGAACTCGGTTGTCTGCGGTGCGATCAGGAGCGTCGCGAGGAGACCGACCCCGATGGCGTACACGCGACGCCCGTTGCGACTCGCCGGGATCGTCTTCGGGTCGGTGATCATGAAGAACAGGAAGACGAGGATCTCCGGCGAGGAGACGAGCAGCCACCAGAACTCCGCGCCCTCGATCGCCCCCACATGCCAGGCGGCCGTCATCGTGTGCCCGCTGGCGGCGAGCACGCCGATCCCGGCGGCGAACGCAAGCCAGAAGCCGACTGCGACCCCAACGAGGTGCAGCCGCCGGAGGATGAGGAATCCGCCCGCGACGATCAGCAGGAGGCCAAGGGCGAGTGCGGGAGACAGCGGTCCCCACCACAGCGCCAGCGGGTCCGCGCGCTCCGCGCCGAGAAGCAGGAAGCAGAGCACGAGGCCGAAGTTCGACGGGTTGAAGATGTGTCGTGCGCGAATCCGGATGACGTACTTCGACAGCAACGCGATCGCAGACGTCCCGGCGAAGATCCACCAGCCGTTCATGCTCCACCAGTCGCCGTGCTCGGTGCCTGGGACGCGAAGGACGAAGGCGACGCCGTTTCCCGTCAAGAGCGCGCTCGCCGGCCACATGATCACGCGCTGACGGCGGAAGGCGATTCCGACCTCGAGGATCGCCGCCGTGAGCAGTGACACCAGAATCTGCGCGATCGAAAGCCGAAACTCGAATGCCACCTGCCCGAGCACCTGAAGCGACACGATCACGGCCGCGAGGTGAAGGCGAGGATCGCGCAGCGTCGGCAGCAGAACCGGATACGCCGTGCCCCGGATGCGCAGTGTCGGCCTGTCGACGCCGACCACGGCAGGCGTGCTCATCGGCCGCCCATGCTACTCCGGACTTCGGGATCGAGAAGCCGTTCCGATGGTGCAGTATTGGCGCGGTGGCCGCTCCTGCGACTCGCTACGACCACCTCATCGCCCAGCTGTGGGCCGCTCTGCCCGACCGCGAAGCGCCGCCCGATCTCCGCGCGTACCTCGACAAGGTTCGGCGTCAGGCGTCCACGATCACGGACGAGGATGTCAAGGCGCTGAAGGAGGCCGGCCACTCGGAGGACGAGATCTTCGAGCACACGGTGTCAGCTGCGATCGCAGCGGGGCTCGAGCGGCTGGACGCGGGCTTGCGGACTCTCCGATGAGACTCGACTGCGTCGACACCGGCCATGATCCGTCGGAGGCGCAGGTGCTCGACCTGATACGGGCACAGCGCGGCGCGGAGCCACCGGACGTGCTGAAGACTCTCCACTATCGGCCCGAGCTCTTCGGGCGCCCGTTCTCCGATGCGCTCGACCTTGCCATGCGCGGCCCGTCCGACTGGAGCGACGGCGAGCGAGAGCTCTTCGCGGCCTTTGTCTCCTCGCTCAATCAATGCCCGTTCTGAACGGGGTCTCACGGCGCGGTCGCGTCGTATGCGCTCGGTGAGGAAGTCTGGGAGGCGGTTCAGCGGGACTGGCGCACTGCGCCCGTCGACGAACGCCTGCGCGCGACGCTCGGATTTCTCGAGAAGCTCACCCTGCAACCGCAGGAGTTGACGCGAGCGGATGCGGAAACGGTCCTCGCCATGGGCGTGAGCGAGCACGCGCTCGTCGACGCGATTCACGTTGCTGCGCTCTTCAACATGATCGACCGACTGGCCGACTCGCTCGGCTGGGAGGTACCCCCCGACGAAGCGTTCTCCGCGCGAGCGCAGGCGATGCTCGAGTCGGGCTATTCGCTGCTGACGGCTTCAGATGCGGTCGGTCACTGAGCGTTGTGACGATGCGCGCCGAATCTCTGTTGCCAACCCGCGTCTACCGCTTCTATCGCGGGGGAGCGCTCATCGGCAAGCTGCGTGGCAGGCCCGAGGAGGACGAATTCTTCCCCGAGGACTGGATCGGCTCCGTGACGCTCGCGAGAAATCCCGGCCGAGACGATCCGGAGGAGGGCCTCTCGCGCCTCGCCGACGGCCGCCCCCTCCGCGACGCGGTCGAGGCCGATCCGGTCAGCTGGCTCGGCGAAGAGCACGTCGCTCGTTTCGGCA
>JACCUU010000017.1 GCA_013811645.1 Actinomycetota bacterium
GCAGGCGGTTCGGCGCGGATGCGCGTCGTGAGCGAGAGCGAGCCCGCCGCAAGAAGTCGTTTCGCGTGGTCACCGCCGTGGACGAGGAGAGCGACGAGTTCATCAAGAGCGTCCAGCGCGATCTGGACGCACTCCCCACGATCGAAGAGCGAGACCGCAAGACCTAACGCACAGTGACTGTCACCCTTGGGTGACTGCCACCCGCCTTGGTCGCTCTCTGACTAGCGGACGGTGAAGGTCGCGGTGAACGTCCGCGTGTTCGGCAGGATCCGCAGGACGTTCTCGGTGTTCTTCGTCTCCTGATAGTCCGAGACGCGCAGTCTCAGCCGATGTCTTCCGGGTGAGAGCCGCCCGGTGGCGATGCGGATCACTCCGTTCCTGAAGGACGCGGAAGTGCCGCTGCCGTCGAGGGATGCGTCGATCGAGCTCGCGTAGACGCCCGAGCCCACGTCGATCGCACCGATCCGCACGGGCTCTCCGCGACGCACCACCCGCGTCCGCAGGCGCAGTGTCGGCGGAGTGACGTCGTTGACCCAGAAGCGGAACGAGAAGCGGCCCGCTCCCGCACGCGTCGCGCTGTCGAACACGACCGCGTACTCACCCGGAAGCGGCGAGAGGGCGGCCGCAGCGAGAACGGGACTGCGATAACCCTCGAGGTACGGATTGTGGTGCAACGGCAGACCCGCGTACCCCGTGAGTCGGTTCTCGTCGAGACCCGCCACCACCCGAGGCTCGACGCGACTTCCTGGTGGATTCTGGGTGACGACGACGCCGAAGTTCGCGACGGCTCGTCGTAGGCGGACGCGATAGACCGCCTCGGGCCCGCGCAGGAACGTGTTCAGACCGACCCCGATCGGATTGTCCGGATACCGGTACCGCGTGACGCGAGCAGGCTTCCCCGCAGTCGTTCCCCGGTGCGCGCCGACCTTTCGAAGCGTGACGGGCTGTTGTCGCGCGAGCCTGGACACCACGACGCGCCCCCAGAAGGGAACGCGGCGGACGTCGGCTCCGCGCCGGAGCTCGAGATATCCGCTGAAGTCTCCTTCCGCGGCGGATGCGGAGGTCACGACTTGATAGGAGAGTGATCCCGGAACGGTCACGGTCGCGGGGATGACGAGACTCGCACCTACGGGACGCTCCCGGCGAACCACAGAGACCTGCCAGCTGCCGGCGCCTCCACCGGCATCGGTGAGCGCTATCCCGCGGACGGCGCGAACGTCGCGCCCGAGAAGACCGAGCGAGACGCTGACAGGGTTGGCGAAGACGAGTGGCCGGTCGGCTCGCGCCAGTGAGACGACTCCACCTCCCTGGAACTGCGGGGCGGCGGGGCTGTCTTCGCCCGCCGAGGTATCGGCTCCCGTCTGCACCAGTGCCGACTTGAGCTGCGCGACCGTCCAGGTCGGGTGTCGCTGGAGGAGCAGCGCCGCGGCGCCGGCGACGTGCGGCGAGGCCATGCTCGTCCCGGAGAACGACGACCAGCCGGCCGGCACCGAGGAGAGGACGTCGACGCCGGGCGCGGCGACGTCGGGCTTCAGCCGAAGCGAGATCGTCGTCGGCCCGACGGAGGAGAACCCTGCGTGGGTGCCGCCCGGGCTCGTGCCGCTCACTTCGACGGCTCCGACGGTGATCGCCCGCTCCGAGTTCGCGGGTGACGAGACCGAGCCGGCGCCGAGGTCGTTGAAGTCGTTTCCGGCAGCGACGGCCGAGACGACTCCGGCGGCGGCAGCGGCGTCGAGCGCGAGTGCGACGATGTCGCGGCGCGGCTCGAGCTCCGGCTGTCCGATAGAGAGGTTGAGCACGTCCATGCCGTCCCGCACCGCCGCCTCGATGGCAGCGACGATCTCGGGGGCATTCCCGTTCGGGCTCAGTCCTGAGTCCGTCCCCACGAGCGCCTTGTAGTTCCCGATGAACGCCCGCGGCGCGATGCCCGACACCGTGCGACCGTTGGCCTGCGTGCGAGCGTTTCCCGCTGCGATCCCGGCGACGTGCGTGCCGTGTGAGGAGTTGTCGCCGTCGGAGGCGAGCGCTGCATTCTCATAGCGCGCGCCAGGCGGCGGGAACGCCCGCGCGACGATCACTTTCGCGTTCGTGAAGCGCTGCTGACCCTTGGGGAACCCGGTCGGCATCGTATAACCGCCCGGATCGAAGAACGGATGATCGTGATCGACGCCCGTGTCGATCACGCCGATCTTGACGCCCTGGCCCGCCGTCTCGAGGCCCGCGCCCCAGAGCGCCGATGCGCCGATCTGTTGCGGGCTCCGATCGAGCTGTGGGACGTACGACGCGGATGCGAACACGTCGCGGACTCCGGGGAGGCCACGGAGACGGGCAACCTCCGCGCTCGGGAGAACCACGGCGAAGCCGTTGGCGACCAGCCGATAGCTCCAGCGGACCCGAGCATCCGGGAGCCTGCGCGCGAGCTCACGCCTGAATGCACGGTGCTGGATGGCGATAACGGCTTCAGTCCCCGGAGCATGTGCGAGCGGAGGAGCGGCCAGTGCGACCACCACTTCGGACCGTCCGCCGAATCCTGTGGTTTCGGCCGTGCCCGTGCGCTCGATGCCGCCGAGTGCGAGGACGGCGACGGTCACCGCGAGGAGTGTGGCGATCCTGGTCATCGAGAGATGAGACGAGCCGAAGCTAGAATCGGTAGGCCGCGCGGATGTGGCGGAATTGGTAGACGCGCACGGTTCAGGTCCGTGTGCCCGAAAGGGCGTGGAGGTTCAAGTCCTCTCATCCGCATCGACCTCTGCCTCGGGGTGTCGAACGACCGCTCATGAACCGATTGTGGCGATGCAACCCGTCGCCACGCCGGATCACTCGATCGGGGGACGGTTGCCGGCCGCACCGCCGGATGTGGTTCAACCCCCGGTACAAGGCCGTCGGGATGCTCGGGGCGCCCTTCTACCTGATCACCGAGGTGCTCGCTCCCGTGTTCGAGCTCCTCGCGATCGCCGCGCTCGGTCTCTCACTCGCACTCGGGCTCTTCGAGCCGCGCACCTTCGTCTTGATGCTCGTCGCGATCGCGTTCACGAACGCCGCGCTGACCGCCTCCGCCGTCCTCTTCGACGATCTGCAGTCGAGGATGTACCGCAAACGCGATCTCGCGCGGTTGCTCCTGCTCGCCCCGCTCGACCTCGTGC
>JACCUU010000053.1 GCA_013811645.1 Actinomycetota bacterium
CAGGGCTCGAAACGGAGTGGAGGACGAGACCGGCTGACCACGCCGGCACGACGCAATACTGCGTCCTAGTCGCACCCGAATCAGCTGATTCGGGTGCTCCCTGCCTCCTTGCCTTGCGTCGCCCGGATGCGCTCAGCCGGCGTGCCTCCATCCCGTTCCGAGCCCTATACTCGCCCCCGTCGACCAGGAGGCGTATCTCTGATGTCAACCGCTGAGGCGGCGTCCCACCTCCGCGAGAACCCGTTCGGGCTTGCGAAATCGCAGCTTCGCAGGGTGGGGGAGATCTTCGAGCTCGATCCGAACCTGATCCGCGTCCTCTCGCAGTGCAAGAAGGCCGTGGAGGTCTCGATTCCCGTCGCCAAGGACGACGGGTCGATCGAGGTGTATCTCGGCTATCGCGTCACGCACAACATCGCGCGCGGCCCTTCCAAGGGCGGCATTCGCTACCACCCCGACGTCACGCTCGACGAGGTGAAGTCGCTGGCGATGTGGATGACCTGGAAGTGCGCGCTGATGAACCTGCCCTTCGGCGGCGCGAAAGGAGGCGTGATCTGCGATCCGAAGACGCTCTCCGCGAGCGAGCTGGAGCGCATGACCCGGCGCTACACGAGCGAGATCATCAACGACATCGGGCCGGAGCGAGACATCCCGGCGCCGGACGTCGGCACGGACGGCCGCGTGATGGCCTGGATCTTCGACACGTACTCGATGAACAAGGGGCACTCGGTGCTCGGCGTGGTGACCGGCAAGCCGCTCTCGATCGGCGGTTCGCTCGGGCGGGAGGAGGCAACGGCTCGCGGTGCGCTCTACTGCATCCAGGCGCTCTCGGTGAAGAACGGGGAGCGTCTCGCTGACTACTCCGTGGCGATCCAAGGCTTCGGGAACGTCGGCGCCAACCTCGCGCGGCTGCTCCACCTCGAGGGCGCAAAGGTCGTGGCGGTGTCGGACTCGCGTGGCGCCGTCTACAACCCGAACGGCATCGACGTGCCGGCCGCCGTTGCGCACAAGCAGGAGCGGGGCACGCTGCTCGAGCTCGCGAACGCCGAGCAGCTGACGAACGACGAGCTGCTCGAGCTCCCGTGCGACATCCTCGCTCCCTGTGGCCTCGAGCAGGTCATCACCGAGGACAATGCCTCTCGCGTGCAGGCAAAGATCATCTGCGAGGGAGCAAACGGGCCCGTGACCCCGACTGCCGACGCCGTGCTCGAGGACAAGGGCGTGCTCATCCTTCCCGACATCCTCGCGAACGCGGGCGGAGTCGTCGTCTCCTACTTCGAATGGGTGCAGGGGCTCCAGGAGTACTTCTGGCGCGAGGAGGAGGTCAACGCGAAGCTCCACGACATCGTCGCGCGCGCGTTTCAAGAGGCATGGCAGACGAAGGAACGTCGCGACACGAGCTTGCGCATGGCCTCCTACGGGCTGGCCGTGCAGCGCGTCGCCGAGGCGACGACGACTCGGGGTCTGTACCCGTAAAGAGCGTCGTTCTCTACACCGCGGATGGCTGCAGCCTCTGCTCCAGCGCCCTCGAGATCCTCCGCGAGGTCCAGGTGACCATGGAATTCGAGCTCGAGATCGTCTCGATCGACGGCGATCCTGATCTCGAGACGCGGTACCGCGAGCATCTTCCGGTGGTCGAGATCGACGGTGAGCGCGCCTTCGCGCACTTCGTCGAGCCGGCGTCATTGCGGGCGCGGTTGACGGCCTGAGCTTTCCGCTCTCGACCACTGCGGGTCCCCTGGCGGTATCGTGACGATTTGTTACAAGTCAAGTGAGAGGGGACGCGTGGCCGAGCGCCTGACCGTGGGAGTGGCCGCTCGCCTGAGCAGGTACCTGCAGGTGCTGAGCCAGGCGAGGAAGATGGGCAAGGAGCGGATCTCCTCGCAGGAGATCGCGGAGTACACGAACATCAACGCGACCCAGATCCGGCGCGATCTCTCGGCGTTCGGGAGATTCGGGAAGCGTGGAGTCGGCTACCGCACGGAGGCGCTGCTCGAGGAGATCCGCAAGA
>JACCUU010000056.1 GCA_013811645.1 Actinomycetota bacterium
GCGAGCCCGCAGCGCTGGAACATCCGGTGGTACGCGCCTTCGTTCTTCCGGAAGCTGATTTCGAGGCCCGCCTCGTCACGATCGAAGGAGTACGCGTCCTTCATGATGAACTCGCGGAGCCGGATGAGACCGCCGCGGGAGCGCGGCTCGTCGCGCTCCTTGATGGAGAAGTGGTACAGGAGCTGCGGCAGCTGCCGGTAGCTCGCGAGCTCGCGCGCATGGAACGTCACCGTCTCCTCGTGCGTCATCGGCAGCACGTACTCGCGCCCGTTGCGATCCTGCAGGCGGAAGATCTCCTGGATGTAGTCGCGGCCCGACTGCTGCCAGAGCTCGTACGGCGTCAGAACCGGCATGAGCATCTCCTGCCCGCCGATCGCGTCCATCTCCTCGCGGATGATCTGCACGACCTTCTGGTGGACCCGCCAGCCGAGCGGGAGAAATGTCCATACCCCGGCGCTGACCTGGCGGATGTACCCGCCGCGGACGAGCAGCTTGTGTGAGACGGCCTCGGCGTCTGCCGGGGGCTCTCGCAAGGTGGGGATGAAGAGCTGGGATTGGCGGGCGATCACGAGTGAGCAGGTTAGAGGCTTAGGTCGGTGGGGTGAGGCTTCAGCCTCACCTCGATCTTGGGTTGAACGTCCAACACCGCGGTCAGGCTGAAGCCTGACCCTAGTCCAGCGGAATCAGCGAGGCTTCCGCCATCGCAAGTGCCGCCGGCTTCGCCATCTTGAGGCGCTTCGGGCGCTTCATCCCGTCCTCGAGCCAGCGGTCGATCTCTCGGAAGAGCTCGTCGATCAGCGTCTCCGAGGCGACCTTGCGCAGCACCCGCCCATGGGCGTAGATGAACCCCACATCGCGTCCGCCGGCGATCCCGAAGTCGGCGTCTCCCGCTTCCCCCGGTCCGTTCACCGCGCAGCCCATGACCGCGACCTCGAAGGCCTGCGGATACTCACGGAGTCGAGCCTCGACGACATGCGCGAGATTCTCGACTCCGACGTTGTCACGACCTCACGAGGGGCACGCGATCATCACCGGGCCTCGGTCGCGCAATCCGAGCGCCTTCAGGATCTCCCAGGCGACCTCGATCTCCTTGACCGGATCCGCGGTGAGCGAGACGCGAAGCGTGTCGCCGATCCCGTCCGCGAGCAGGGAGCCGATCCCGACCGCGCTCTTGATGCTGCCCGCGAACTCGGTGCCGGCCTCGGTCACCCCGAGATGCAGCGGGTAGGGCACCTTCGCCGCCAACATCCGGTACGCGCGGATCATCGTCGGGACGTGGGTTGCCTTCACGGAGATCTTGAAGTCGCGATACTCCAGCCGCTCCAGGAGCTCGACCTCCTCCAGCGCGGCCGCGACGAGTGCTTCCGCCTGATCCTGCTGAGCGAGCTCGTGCAGGTGCTTCGGCAGGGAGCCGGAGTTTGCGCCGATCCGCATCGGGATCCCGGCCGCCTTCGCCGCACGCACGACCTGTTCGACCTTGTCCGGTCCGCCGATATTTCCCGGATTGATGCGAACCGCCGCGACTCCTGCGTCGATCGCCTTCAATGCCAGCGACGCGTTGAAGTGGATGTCCGCGATGACCGGGATCGGCGACAGGCGCACGATCGTCGGCAGCGCCGCTGCATCCTCGTTCTTCGGAACCGCCACGCGCACGATCTCACAGCCGGCCGACGCGAGGGCCGCGATCTGCGCGGTCGTGGCGGCGACGTCGTGCGTCTTCGTCAGCGTCATCGACTGCACGGCGACGGGCGCGCCGCCGCCCACCGAGACGCTCCCGACTCGGATCTGCACCTCACTCGCCATGGCTAGAGGGTAGCCCGCGGGTTACGACAGGCGGCCGATGTCGTTCGAGAGGCCGACGAAGAAGAGAAGTAACACGAGCCCGAGGCCCACGACCGACACGCGCTCGTAGATCTCGCGCTTGAGGAACCGTCCGCGCGCGCCCTCGATCAGCGAGAAGAGGATGTGGCCACCGTCGAGCGGGAGCAACGGAAGCAGGTTCAGGAGCGCCAGCGAGAGGGAGATGAGGCCCAGCACCCACAGGTAGTTCTCCGCCCCGCGCTCGACCGCATCGGAGGACGCCTGCGTGATGCCGATCGGGCTCGAGACGTTCTCTCGTCCCTCACCGGTCACCAGGCGTCCGAGTGAGTAGATGATCTCCTTCGAAATGATCCCGGTCACCTCGAACGCCCGGCCCACCGCCTCGACGGCGCCGAGGCCCACGCCCTCGAGCCCGAACCCCAGCCGATACACGTCTTCGATCGGCCGTGCCGACACGGGACCCAGGGTCACCTCCTCCCCGCCTCGCACGACCGTCAGAACGAGTGGAGCGCCCTCCGAGCCCGAGATGACCTCGGGAATGTCCGATGCGGTGACGGTCCGATCGTCGATCTGGATCAGACGGTCGCCAGGTCGAAGTCCGATCTCCGCAGCGGGTGAGTCGGGGACGACCTCGGCCACCGTCCTGGTCGCCTTGCCGCTGCCGGTCATGAAGAGGAAAGTGAAGAGCACGATGGCGAGCAGGATGTTGGCCGCAGGTCCTGCCACGATCGCGACGAGTCGCTTCCAGGTCGCGGCCTTCCAGTACGCATCCGGCCCGAGGCCGTCACGGAGCTCGGTGAGCCCCTTCTCGGCCGCTGCCGTGGCCCGTGGGGAGAGCTTGCGGGCGCCGAGCTCCCCCTCGAACTCGTCGAGCGTGGCGAGTGAGGCCTGAAGGTCGTCGCCTACAAGCGCACGCTTGACGCGGTCGACGGAGCCTGCGAGTGCTGGGTTTTCCTCTACCGCTTGCTCGAACCGACGCTCCGCATCATGCGGCACCGGGCGATGCATGCCGGGGATGGAGACGAAGCCGCCGAGCGGGATCGTCCCGATGCCGTACTCGATTCCTCGCCTCTTGGTCTTGACGAGCGCGGGCGGGAAGCCCACGTAGAACTTCCGCGGTCGCAAGCCGACCGCAAGCGAGGCGAAAAAATGGCCAGCCTCGTGGATGAGGATCAGGAGCCCGAGGCCGAGGATGGCGATGGCGATGCTCATGCTGCTGGCGCCAATCTTCCCTCAGCGAGGCGACGGGCGTCCAGGTCGGCCTCGACGAGCTCGAAGAGATCGTTCACAGCGCCCCCATCGGCATGTTCGAGCGCATCCTCGACGAGCGGCGCGATCTCGAGAAAGCCGATACGTCCGTCCAGGAACGCCGCGACTGCGACCTCGTTCGCGGCATTGAAAGCACACGGATACGTTCCGCCGCGCTCGCCGGCCTGGCGTGCAAGGGGCAGGAGCGGAAAGCGCTCGGAATCGGGAGGCTCGAACTCGAGCGAGAGAGGTGCCGTCAGATCGAGAGCCGGCACGGAGGTCGCTCGACGCTCGGGATAGGTCAAGGCGTACGAGATCGGCACGCGCATGTCCGGGTAGCCGACGTGCGCCAGCGCTGCGCCATCGCGGAACCTGACGAGACCGTGCACGACCGAGGTCGGGTGCACGACGACATCGATCATCTCGTACGGAAGTTCGAATAGATAGTGCGCCTCGATCAGCTCGAGGCCCTTGTTGGCGAGCGTGGCCGAGTCGATCGTCACCTTCGGGCCCATGGACCAGGTGGGATGCGCGAGAGCCTCCTCCACGCTTACTGATTCGAGAGCGGCGAGAGAATGGTTTCTGAACGGCCCTCCTGAGGCGGTGAGGACCAGCGAGTCGATCGCTTCAGGCGCGCGACCCTCCAGGCACTGGAAGACCGCCGAATGCTCGCTGTCCACCGGAAGCAGAAGTCCTCCGCCCCGCCTCCAGGCCGCGAGCGCGAGATCGCCGGCGGCGACGAGGCTCTCCTTGTTCGCCAGCGCGAGCGTGACGCCGCGCTCGAGCGCCCACAGGGTGGCGCCGACTCCGGCGAAGCCGACGACCGCGTTCAGGACGAGATCGGGCTCGGAGCGGTCGAGAATCTCGGTCGGGTCACCCCCAACCTGGACGTGCCGGACGCGGTGGCGGGCTGCGAGCTCGTCGAGTGGCTGAGAGCCCGAGGTGAGAGCGACGATCTCGAGATCCGCGTGCGCGTCGACGATCTCGAGCGCCTGCCGCCCGATCGAGCCCGTGGCCCCGAGCAGCGCGATCCGCGTGAGGTCGGAAGCCACCCGCAAAGGCTAACCGTCTGTGTGTTCAGAAGGCGCTACGCTCGCGCGATCGATTGCTCGCTGCACCGATACGGAGACGATGCGAGCCAACTCGGGGAGCTGTTCTTGCCTGTCGGGGCGG
>JACCUU010000071.1 GCA_013811645.1 Actinomycetota bacterium
AGGGCGAGCGCGGCCAGGACTCCGCCGGCGAACTTGATCTGGAGCGCACGGACGAAGAGCCGGCGGAGCTTCCCCCACTCCTCGCCGACGACGTACCGGAATCCGAACTTCGTCAGCGGCTCCTCCACGGTCAGGTCGAGGAGGACCTGGAAGAAGCCGACGGCCGCGAGCGCGGTGACGTAGATGCCGAAATCCTCCAGGCCGAGGACGCGCGCTGCGACGACCGTCCCCAGGATCCCGAAGACGACCGCGGCGTAGACCCACGCGGCCGTCGCTGACCGACGCCAGAAGACCCGAGAGGCCATTAGATGCCTGGTCGGGAATTGACGCGCAGCCGAGGGCGGTCACGACCAAGCCGGGCGACGCACTCACTCGTCGTGCAGGCTGGTAAACCTGGACGGCGAGGGAGGGCGGCGATCCGGCGCCGTGTCGTGGTCGTCATCGGCCCGCCGTGAATTCTCGACCAAGCATCTACAGGGTCAGTCTAGAGTCCGCGTCCGAATGCGAACCCTCCGCGATCTCGTCGACCGCGACGCCACCGGAGCGCTCCTCCTCGCGTTGGCGATTCCGTTTCTCTTCCTCCACGAGAAGTACCAGCCGGAGCTCACGGTTGACCTCGGCTCGACGTCGGCGGACATCCGCCTGTCCGATCTCGCCGTGCTCGTGGTCGTCATCGCGGCCGGGATCTATGCGGGCCGCAAGGGCACGTCTCGCCTGGGGCCGGCCCGGATCCTGTGGATCCCCGGTTTCGCGCTCCTTCTCTGGCTCGCCTTCCAGGCCTTACGTCCGGCCTCCGTCGACGACGCCCTCTTCGAGGATCACCTCGTGAGCTACGTGAAGCTCGTCGAGTACGCGCTCATCGTCGTCGTCGTCCCGCTCCTCGTGCGGCGAACGCAAGACCTCACGATCGTCCTCGGAAGCCTCGTACTCTGGTCTGCCGTTGCGTCTGCGGTCGCCCTCGCGCAGTTCTTCGGGCTCGACATCTTCGACGCCTGGAACGCCGGCTGGCGTCAGCCGTCGTTCCTCGGACACCACGACCTCGCCGCGCTCAGCGCGATCTCCGTGGCACTCGCAGTGGCCGGAATCCTCGGTGGGCGAACCCGTCTCCCGGCCGCATCGCTCTGGGGACCGGCCCTGGTAGCGGGAGCGCTCGGGCTCATGCTGGCGGGCTCGCTCGCCGCGGCGGGAGGACTCGCGCTCGGTGCGCTCGTCGTCGCGATCGGCGCGCGAGGGCGCTTCGAGCCCTCGCCGCGCCAGTTCCTCGCCGTCTTCGCGCTCGTGGTCGTCGTCGCGGGCGGGGTGACCGCGATCCGCGCCGACTCGCTGGAGCAGTTCGTCCGCTTCCTCGGAGTCCGCGGCGACGAGCGCCCGGAGGGCGTGGAGACCTACTCGCAGCGCACCGTGCTCGCGTATCTCGGCCTCCGGATCTGGGAGGACAACCCGGTCGTGGGCGTCGGCTGGCAACGCTCCGGGCGCGAGAACGTCTTCGAGCCCTACCTCGAGGATGCCCGCGAGCGCTTCCCCGACGTGGTCGACTTCGCGTTCCCCGCGGCGGGCCGCGAGTGGGGTGTGCAGAACCTCTACGTCCAGATGCTCGCCGACGCAGGCTTCGTCGGCCTCCTGCTCCTGCTCGCGGTCGGCGTCAGCGGGATCGTGCTTGCCGGCCGGACGGTGACCTACGCACCGAACCCGTGGGCGACGGGAGCCGGGCTCGCGGTGATGTGCGGTTTGCTGACTCTCGGCGGGGAGTGGGCGTCGCTCGGAATCGTGTCGGGCATACCACTCCAGGCGGCAACGTGCCTCTTACTCGGCATCGCGGCGGCCGGGGCCGCGACCGTCGAGGAGGAAGCTGGCGTCTAGCTTGAAGATGCCTGATCGGGAATTCACGGCGGGCCGGAGGACGGCCACGACACGGCACCGGATCGCCACCCCCCTCGTCGTCCAGGCTTACCAGCCTGCACGGCGAGTGAGTGCGTCGCCCGGCTTGGTCGTGACCGCCCCCGGCTGCGCGTCAATTCCCGATCAGGCATCTAGTACGGTGACGCCCGCGTGAGAGTCCTCGTCACCGGCGGCGCAGGCTTCATCGGGTCGAACGTCGTTCGCGCCTTGCTCGCGCGGGGTGACGACGTCCGCGTGCTCGACAACTTCTCGACCGGCAACCGCGCCAACCTTGCCGGGCTCGATCGAGACGTGGAGCTCGTCGAGGGCGAGCTCCGGAGCTACGAGCGCGTGCACAACGCCGTTCGCGGAGTCGAGGTCGTCTTCCACCTGGGGGCCCTCGGCTCGGTACCGCGCTCGGTACAGGATCCGCTGACGTCGAGCGCTGTGAACGTCGAGGGCACGTTGAACGTGCTCCTGGCTGCGCGAGACGAAGGTGTTCGACGGGTGGTGTTCGCGTCGTCCTCGTCGATCTACGGCAACCAGCCCGAGCTGCCGCTACGAGAGGCCATGGCGCCCGATCCCATCTCGCCTTACGGTGTCGCCAAGCTTGCCGCGGAACGGTACTGCGTGAGCTTTGCGCGGGTGTATCCCTTCGAGACGGTGGTGCTCCGCTACTTCAACGTCTTCGGGCTCCGGCAGGATCCGCGTTCGCAGTACGCGGCCGTGGTGCCGCTCTTCATCACGGCGATCGCCGCCGGCGAGCCCGTCACGATCTTCGACGACGGCGGTCAGTCGCGGGACTTCACCTACGTCGAGAACGTGGTGGCGGCGAACCTGCAGGCCGCCGACGCCGAGGGCGTGAGCGGCCGCATCTTCAACGTCTCGGGGGGAGCACCGGCAACGGTGAACGAGCTGGCGGAGACGATCGGCCGACTGCTCGACAAGCCGATCGAGCGCCGCTACCTGCCCGCTCGCGCCGGCGATCTGCGTGACTCGTGGGCGGATGTGAGCGCGGCCCGTGAGGCGCTCGGATACGAGCCCACCGTGTCGCTCGAGGAAGGCTTGCAACGGACCGTGGAGTTCCTACTCGAACGAAAGGACTGACGATGGGCCATGGCTTCGGATCGATCGACGAGCTCGGAGAAGGGCACGGCTTCCGAAAGGTGCGCGCGCCACTCGGCGTGACCGCCTTCGGCGCGAACGTCATCGTGTATCCACCCGGATTCAAAGGTTTCCACCACTTCCACGACACCCAGGACGAGCTCTACTTCGTGCACTCGGGCTCGGCCCACGTCGAGGTCGAGGACGAAGACCGGATCCTCGGCCCCGGCGGGCTCGTGCACGTCGAGTCGACGACGCCACGCAGGGTCTCGAACGCAAGCGACACGGACGACCTCGTCATGCTCGTCATCGGCGGCAAGGGCGGCTACGTGGAGCGTGACGGCCACATGGTCGACGAGGCCGACGTCGAGCGGCGCGCGTCGTTCGGCCGGGCGGAAGCTAGGCCGTCCGAATCGCGCTGAAGACCAGATCCTGCGAGAGCAGGCGAGCGTGGAGTCGACGGTAGCGGCCGCCGAGAGGCATGATCCGCACTCCCGTGAAGTCGGCGAGCAGCGCGCGGATGCCAGCGGGCGTGAACATATGCAGGTGCGTGGGGTCTCGCTCGGGCTGGAGCCCTCGGGCGAACCGCAGCCGGTTCTGCACCCGGAACGCGTTCGGCACCGAGCCCACGAAGACGCCATCCGGGCGGAGGACGCGACGCACCTCTCCGACGAGCGCGCGGGGGAAGCGGACGTGCTCGAGGAGCTCGCCGGCGACGACCACGTCGAAGGTCTCGCTGTCCAGCGGCAGCGGCTCGTCGACGTCGGCCACGACAGGCGTGATCCCGAGCTGCTCGGCCTTCGCCAAAGCGGCACGGTCGACGTCGACGCCGACCACCTCGTTTCCTTCCAGGAAGTGGCGGGTGAGCGCACCGGAGCGGCAACCGAGGTCGAGCACGTGCCCGCCTTGCCCGATCGCGTCCTGGAAGAGCGGAATTCGCTCGGGGACGAAGACGAAGTCGCCGGCGTTTCGGCGCTGACGGTGGTGGGCCTCGTACAGCTGGCCGAGACGCGTACTCACGGAGAGCTGACGGCGGCCTCGTGGCCGAGCGAGGAGATGGTTTTCCTCAAGCCGTCCTCCAGCTCGACCTCCGGCTGCCAGCCGAGCAACTGCTTGGCGCGGGTGATGTCCGGCTGGCGCACCTGCGGGTCGTCGACCGGAAGGGCCTCGTAGACGATCTCGCTCGAGGAGCCCGTGAGCCGGATGATCGTCTCGGCAAGCTCGAGCAGCGGCTTCTCGTCCGGGTTGCCGAGGTTGACCGGGAGATGCTCGTCAGACTCTGCGAGCAGGACGAGGCCACGGATCAGATCGTCCACGTAACAGAAGCTTCGTGTCTGCGAGCCGTCGCCGAACACCGTCAAGGGCTTTCCCGCGATCGACTGGTCGAGAAACGTCGGGATCGCGCGCCCGTCGTTGGGCCTCATCTTCGGCCCGTAGGTGTTGAAGATCCTCGCAATCCCAGTGTCCACGCCCTGCTGTCGGTGGTACGCCATGGCGAGCGCCTCGGAGTACCGTTTCGCCTCGTCGTAGACGCCGCGCGGGCCGATCGGATTGACGTGCCCCCAGTAGGTCTCGGGCTGCGGGTGCACCTGCGGATCTCCATACACCTCGCTCGTCGACGTGAGCAGAAAGCGCGCCCGCTTGAACTTCGCGAGGCCGAGCGCATGGTGCGTCCCGTACGAGCCGGTCTTCAGGGAGTGCAGTGGCATGCGGAGGTAGTCGATTGGGCTCGCAAGCGCCGCGAGGTGGTAGACGTAGTCGACAGGCCCGTCGACCACGATCGGGTCGATCACGTCGTGATTCACGAACGTGAACGCGTCGTCGCGCAGGCGCTCGATGTTCTCGAGCGACGAGACGACGAGGTTGTCCAGGCAGATCACTCGCTGCCCGCGCGCGAGCAGCGCTTCGCAGAGATGCGAGCCGAGAAAGCCGGCGCCGCCGGTGACGAGGGACGTGGGCATGGTGTCGATGGTAGCCAGAGGGCCTTCGACCTCTGGGTACGCCGCGGCGGGCATTGCTCCTGCGTTGACCTATTGCCGTTCGGTTGCAATATCAGAGCCTGAGCAGTCAGGAGGAGGAGTCATTGCTGTGGGTGGATTCGGGGCCGTCCGCATTCAGTGGAACGGCCTGCTCGATACGACCTTCGGCACGAACGGCTTAGCACAGCTCCCCTTCGGCAACGCGTGGGACCTCGCGATCCAGCAGGACGGCAAGATCGTGGCCGTCGGCTGCAACGGATGCCTGGGGAACAGCGACTTCCGCGTCGCGCGCCTGA
>JACCUU010000084.1 GCA_013811645.1 Actinomycetota bacterium
AACAGGACCACGAGCAATAGCACTACGAAGAACCAAATGGGCATTTGTCACCTCCTGACGCGTGGATACCCCGCAGCCCTCGCTATTCCTCCTAGTCGCCTTCGGATGCGCGCGTCGAAGCTGCGGCGTCCGACACTAAATCGTGTCTAGCTCACTCCGGGCAGAAAGGAATGAGCTCGCCTGTCCCGTCACTCCAGCACCGACGCTTTTCAGCGATCGCTCCAACCCATCCACCTCCCGGCCACATCAGCGCAGCGCGATGGCTTCCCGAGCACAGCGATGCGGCAGCTGGCCCGCCGGTCTCGAGTTGGGCAACCATCGCTCTCACGTGGCTGTGATCGGAACCGCGCAGCACCTTCAGCTGCGAAGGGACCCTGCAATTTGTTCTTCACGATTCGGGGGGACGGCTAAGGAATGCGCGGGAGCAACCTGCCTCTTCGCGCTACCGAGAGGGGAGTTATGAAGAAGATCATTGTCGTACTTACCCCAGGGATTCGCGACGCGCGATGTCGGCATCATCGTCCTTTCCGAGCCTGTTCCGACTTCTGTCGTAAGTGAGTACGTGCAGCTGCCGACGGCGAACATGGTCGACACGCTCGCCAACCAGACGCCGGTCGACCTCGTCGGTTATGGGGTTCAGGTTCAAACGAGGGGTGGAGGCCCCCCCGTGTGGACCGGGCAACGCGTCCGCCTATTTGCACCGACCCAGCTCGTGTCCGGAAACTTCAAGCACGGCGACGAGTTCATCAGGCTCACGGCCAACCCTGGACAGGGCAAGGGTGGCTCGTGCTTCGGTGACTCGGGCGGGCCTGACCTGCTCGCCGGCACCGACACGGTTCTCGCCGTCAACTCGTACGTGACGAATGGGAACTGCAGCGGGGTGACCTACTCGCAGAGAGTCGACATCCCCGACGTGCTTGCCTGGATCAACACCTTCCTGGACTGAGTAGACATCACGCAGTTGAGAAGGGGCGGCCCCTGTCGCCGCCCTTTCTCGACGCCTCGTGCCGGCTCCGCGTTTGACCGGTACGAGCGGCGTTCGACGTTCCAGCATGGCCGCCTTCGGTTGAACAATGTGATGTCAATCGAATGTCAACGAGCGGGTGAAATCGGACGCAACGTCGTTCGTAGCCGGACGATCCGCAAACACACATCGCGAGTGCATACGCAACTAGCCGAAACGCTCCGCACCCGCTGTACACGCAGGGGGTCAGAGGTTCAATTCCTCTACCGCGCATCACGAGACGATCGCGGTGCTGTGAACGGCCGCCGCACGGTGTCGAGCTCTCGGCTCGAGGGCCTCCTTCCCACCGGCCGCGAGCGCCTCCTCCGCTGCCCTCCTTCCCGCAGCCACTGCTCGGTCGACGTGCTTGAAGCCGCGGAGCGAGATGTCCTGGACGTCCGGGGTGATCAGGAGATCGGCGAGCTCGCGGTTTGCCTCCGCGCGCTCGACGCTCCCGAGCACGGTCGCCCGGGAGAGGGTCTCGAGGATTGTCGGCAGGAGCGCCTGCGGGTTCAGGTCCGGATCGTCGCTCTCCAGTCGTCGCATCACGTCGACCGCGACGACCGGGCCTGGCTCGGCGCCGGCCATCACGTCGATGGGGAGGTTGTTGAGAATGCCGCCGTCCACGAGCAGCTCGGCGCGCCGCAGCACCGGAGGCGCGAGGCCCGGGATCGCCATGCTCGAGCCGACGGCCTCGATGAGCGAGCCGGTTCGGTGGACGACCATACGGCTCGAGAGCAAGTCCGCGCTCACGGTGAAAAGCGGGCAGGCGAGCTGCTCGAGCGCCACGTCTCCGAAGACGCGCTGAAGCATGGATGCGGCTCGTCTCGCTCGGATGAGCGCGTGGCGCGGGAAGGTGTAGTCGCTGAAGGGAGCGCGGCGGGAGAGCTCCTGGTGACAGATCTCCACCATCGCTTCGGGCGACCGGCCGAGCGCCGCCATCCCGGCGACGAACGCTCCCATGCTGCACCCGCCGAAGCGGTCGATGACGATCTTCTCCTCCGCGAGCACCTGGAGCACGCCGATGTGCGCGAAGGCTCTCGCGCCTCCACCGGAAAGGACGACTCCGAGCGATCGCCCGGTCAGGCGACGTGCGAGCCGCCGAGTGGCATCCGGGAGTGCCTGATCGGACGTGACCACGTAGTGCGCCCGCGTGTCCGCCTTCGTCCACGACGCGACGTCCTCGATCGAGGGGGTGCGGAGAAAGACGAGATCGCATCCGGCCGGCGGTGACAGATCCGCCGGCAAGCGGCCTTCGGTGGCGACCACCACTCGGTCGGCCTGACGCATGCAAAATGCCGACCAGGCGCTCCCGTCGAGGGCTGCCTGCA
>JACCUU010000139.1 GCA_013811645.1 Actinomycetota bacterium
CGCGCCGGCTGCTCGGGCAGAAGCTCAATCGGGATCCGTCGCTCGACGAGATCGCCCTGGAGATCGGCATCACGCCCGAGCGCGTGCAGGAGCTGCTCGACCTCGTCCAGGACCCGATCAGCCTCGAGACGCCGATCGGCGACGGCGATTCGAGCGTCTCCGACTTGATCCCCGATACAGGTGCGGACCAGCCGGAGCTCGAGACCGCAGATCGCGCTCGCTCGACGGAGCTCCTGGAGGCCCTCTCCAAGCTCCAGCCGCGCCAGCGGCGGGTCGTCATCGAACGCTTTGGCCTCGACGGAGTGCGTCCACGAACGCTCGAGGAAGTGGGGGCGAACCTCGGGATCACCCGCGAGCGTGTCCGGCAGCTCGAGGCGCGTGCGCTCCGAGAGTTGCGGGCAATCGCTCCAGCGCTCGAGCTCTATCTCCGGACGTAGACGACCGGGTCTAGAGCACGTCGACGGACTGCATCTCGCGCAGGCCGGACAGCCGTCTCAGCGACTCGAGCTCGATCTGGCGCACGCGTTCACGGGTGAGCCCGAGCCGACGGCCGATCTCCTCCAGAGTTTGCGGCTCGGCACCGCCGAGGCCGTAGCGCATTGCGACCACCTCGCGCTCGCGCTCGGGAAGGGCCGCAAGCGCGCGCCGAAGCGCCTCGCTGCGGAGGTTGAGCTCGACCGCTTCCTCGGGCAGGGGCTCATCGCCCGCGACGAAATCGCCGAAGACCGCATCGTCGCCGTCACCGACCGGAGCGTCGAGGCTCGTCGATGCACGGGCGGCGGCCCGCACCTCGAGGACCTGCTGCACCGTGAGGTTTGCCTCGTCCGCGATCTCCTCGAGGACGGGCTCGCGTCCCAGTTGCGTCCAGAGGAGGCGGTCGGCGCGGTTGATCTTCTGGAGCCGCTCGACGATGTGCACCGGCATGCGGATCGTCCTCGCCTTGTCGGCGAGCGCTCGAGCGACTGCCTGCCGGATCCACCAAGTCGCATAGGTGGAGAACTTGAACCCGCGACGCCAGTCGAACTTCTCGACAGCGCGAATCAGCCCTAGTGTGCCCTCCTGGATGAGATCGAGGAAGGGGAGACCCTGATTTCGGTAGTTCTTGGCGATGGAGACGACCAGCCGCAGGTTCGACTGGATCATTCGCTCCTTCGCCTCCATGTCACCGCGCTCGATGCGCTTCGCGAGCTCCACCTCCTGCGCCGCGGTCAAGAGCTGATGTCTGCCTGCCTCACGCAGGAAGAGCTGCAGCGCGTCCGTCGTCGTCTCCACGGGTGCCGTGATCGCGGCGACGACCTCCGACTGAGCCGGTTGCTCGACTATCTCTATCGAACGCTGGTCCAGCTCTCGTAGAAGCGCATCGTGCTCGCGCTCGGTCAGCTCATAGATCTCGGCGACCTCAGCGAGCTCGGACGCGCGCACGGTTCCCACTTGCTCGGATTGCTCGAGCAACTGGCGGATGTCCTCGACGGTGAGGATGTGCTCGATGTCGATTTGACTCAAGGCGCGGCGGGGCGTGAGGCGTTCGCTATAGAACGCACACTCTCTCGCATTCGGATACCCCATGTCTAGGGGCGAGAGCGGAAAATCCCTCA
This sequence comes from Actinomycetota bacterium, assembly GCA_013811645.1. Taxonomy (GTDB): domain Bacteria; phylum Actinomycetota; class Thermoleophilia; order Gaiellales; family Gaiellaceae; genus GMQP-bins7. The sequence continues at coordinate 1,596 of JACCUU010000139.1, forward strand.
TCTTGTCTACCCCTGCTTCGCACTCTCATCGTTACCAGCTCGATACGAACCCGCATGGACGGGTGCGACGAAAGGTCGTAGGCTCGGGCGACATCACACGAAGAGAGGGGGCACGTATGTATGCACGCATCGCTGCATTCGCCGGGGACATGAGCCGGATCGACGATGTGATCGGGACGATCCGTGAACGCATGAGCGCGGGCGAAGCGATACCCGGCGCCAAGCGCTTCCTGATGCTGATCGATCGCGAGGGCGGAAAATCGCTGGGAATCACGTTCTTCGACTCGGAGGACGCGATCAGCGCCGCCGAACCGATGTTCGAGCGTATGGCGGACGAGATTCCCGAGGAGCAGAGGGGACGCCGAACTTCGGTCGAGATCTACGAAGCGGCCATCGACGACATCGCCGACGGCGCCCGTGCCGCCCGCGTGAGCTCGCTCGAGGGGTCGCCCGGCGGGATCGACACGGGCATCGCCTTCATCAAGGAGCAGATCATTCCGGAGACCGCCGACATGACCGGCTGGCGAGGAATTCTCACCCTCGCCGACCGCCAGACCGGAAAGGCGAAGACGATCACGTTCTGGGACGGCCCGGAGTCGCTGCGTGCGAGCGAGGCGAAGGCCGACGAGCTTCGCGCGC
>JACCUU010000191.1 GCA_013811645.1 Actinomycetota bacterium
TGCGGCATGGCGTTGGGATTCTTGCCACCGTTCGCCCAGCGCGGGCTGCCGGAGATCGTGAGCATGACCTCCATGTCCGTCTCCTGCGCGCTTCGCAGCGCCTCGTCCACGTCGTCGAAGACGTAGGCAGGGTCGAACGGATTCGCTGCGTTGGAGGGCCGCTGCGGCGCGGACAGGTTCCACTGCACGAGGAGGCGCATGATGGTCGCACCTTCCCGCGATGAGCCCTGGATGCGACCCGCACGGTCGTTGACCCAGCGAAAGCTCGGGTCGTCGTGGAACCCGACCCACATTCGCTCCGCGGCCAAGCTAGCCGGGGCAGCGACCGCTGCAAGGGCGCACAGGGCTATGACAAGGCGAACGGTGCGTCTCACGGAGTCTCCTTTACCTTCCGGCGGTGCGATTCGGCAGTTCTGCGGCACGAAGGCTTCCGCACGGTAGCGGGAGGTGTATGAGGACCGTGTAAGGACCCGTCCGCAAGGAACCGGAGGACGTGGCGTAAACTCTCTTGCATCGTGTCCGTTTCTGCATGGGAAGCCATCTTCATGCTCGTGGTGCTCAAGATCCCGATCGTGTATCTCGCAGTCGTAGTGTGGTGGGCGATTCGGTCGGAGCCGGCGCCGGAGGGTGGGTCGGGCCAGGGCGAGGCATTCGCCCCGCCTGTGCCGTGCGCCTGGAACGGCCGGCGTCGTGGCGTTCTGCGGCCAAACGGCATGCGTCCGCTACGACCGAGCTCGCGACCCTCGCGCAGGCCGCGCGTGGGAGCCTCGTCGTGAGCAACGACTCGGTACACCAGAATCGTGCGGACAACGTCGCCGGGCTCTTCTGCGCTTTCTCGTTCGCGCTGTCGGGACTCGCCATCGCGCGTCAGCCCGGTCTCCTCGCGCCGGTCGCGATCCTCCTTGCGCTGGTCGCTGCTCGGATGACGGTGGCACATCGCACACTCGCCGGCGTCGCGGTGATCGTGGCCGCACTAGCCTTTTTCGTGGGCATGATCGTCTCGATCACAACCGACAACGCGCTGTTTTAGCCTATGCCTGGCGATCTGAACGCCGGCTACGTCGGAACGCTCCTCGAGCAGTACCTCGAGAACCCGGAGGCCGTCGACCCCGCCTGGCGCCACCTCTTCGAGAGCGCGGACAACGGCGTTCTCTCGGCCCTGCCAGGGCTGTCCAAGCTGATCGAGATGCGCTCCCGGGACGGGAACGGTGGCGTTGCGACAGATGCCTCGCCACCGACCGCGCTGGAGCCGCGCGCGGAGATGGCCGCGGTCGAGACACCGCCGGCGGCGCCGGAGGTGCCCGTAGACGGGGAGCTGCTCGCTGCGGTCGCGGCCGCGATGGCGCTCGTGAAGGCGATTCGCATGCACGGTCACCTCGCAGCACATCTCGACCCCCTCGGCTCGGAGCCTCCCGGAGATCCTGCGCTCGAACCCGAGAGCCTCAATCCCCCGCTGACTCCTGAGGCCCAGGCGAGGATTCCGGCTCGGCTCCTCCGGCTGTCAGTCGAAGGGGAGACCCTGCACGACGCGCTACCACGGCTGCAGGGGGTCTACATGGGGACGATCGCGTACGAGATCGAGCACATCTCGGATCATGCCGAGCGCGTCTGGTTGCGCCGCGCGATCGAGTCGGGTCGCTTCCGCCAGCCGCTCCCGGCAGAGGATCGGCTTGCCCTCCTCGGACGGCTGGCGCAGGTCGAGGCCTTCGAGACGTTCCTGCGACGCGCGTTCATCGGGCAGAAGCAGTTCTCGATCGAGGGGCTCGACGCGCTCGTGCCCATGCTGGACGAGGCGATCGAGCTGGCCGCCGCCGCCGGCGCCCACGAAGTCGTGATCGGAATCGCCCATCGAGGTCGTCTCAACGTGCTGGCGCATACCGTCGGACGCTCGTACGCGTCGATCCTGCGCGAGTTCGAAGGTGAGCGTTCGTTCGACGCCCTGGTCTCCGACCCTGAGGGCGGGACGGGCGACGTCAAGTACCACCTGGCAGCTTCCGAGTCACGCCCCACGCGATCGGGCGACGTTCAGGTCACCCTCGCCGCCAACCCCAGCCATCTCGAGGCTGTCGATCCCGTAATCGAAGGCCTCGCGCGGGCCGAGCAGACCGATCGCTCGGGCGGCGCCGGGATCCACGACCCCTCGGTGGCGCTTCCGATCCTGATCCACGGAGACGCGTCGTTCGCCGGGCAGGGGGTCGTCGCCGAGACGTTCAACCTCCACTCGATCGACGGCTACTCGACGGGCGGGACGCTCCACGTCATCGCGAACAACCAGATCGGATTCACGACCGATCCGGCCGAGGGACGCTCGACCCGCTACTCGAGCGACCTCGCCAAGGGCTTCGATGTCCCCATCGTCCACGTCAACGCCGACGATCCCGAGGCGGCGCTCTCCGCGGTGCGGCTCGCCCTCGCCTACCGCGAGGAGTTCGGTCACGACATGGTGATCGACCTCGTCGGTTACCGCCGCTTCGGACACAACGAACAGGATGAGCCGGCGTACACGCAGCCATTGATGGCCGAGCGGATCGACGCTCAGGCTCCCGTGCGCGAGACGTACGGAGGCCGGCTCGTCGGGGAGGGAATCCTCACTGCGGAGGACGCAGCGCAGCTCCTCACGCGCCCTCTGGAGGAGCTGCGTGAGACACACGACCAGCTCCGTGCGTCCTTCGCCGATCCCGAGCCGCCACGGGAGCCCCGCATCCCACGGGACACCGGGGACACCGTCGTCACGGGCGTGCCGGTCGAGCGGCTGCGCGCACTGAACGAGCAGCTGCTCCAGGTCCCCGACGGCTTCCAGGTGAACCCGAAGCTTGCGAAGCAGCTCGAACGACGACGCGAGGCGTTTGCGGAGGGAGGGATCGACTGGGGGCAAGCGGAGGCTCTGGCGTTCGCATCGCTTCTCGAGGAGGGCATCCCGATCCGTCTCTCGGGACAGGACACCGAGCGCGGGACCTTCTCGCACCGCCACGCGGTTCTGCACGATCCCGTCACCGGAGAGACATTCACGCCCTTGCAGGCGCTGCCCGATGCCGACGCCGCCTTCGAGATCTACAACTCACCGCTCTCCGAGTACGCGGCGCTCGCGTTCGAGCACGGCTACTCCATCGCCGCGCCGGACGCCCTGGTTCTCTGGGAGGCGCAGTTTGGCGACTTCGTCAACGGCGCCCAGATCGTCGTCGACCAGTTCATCGTCTCTGGACGGTCGAAGTGGGGGCAGACATCCAGGCTCGGGCTGCTGCTCCCGCACGGATACGAGGGGAACGGGCCGGAGCACTCGAGCGCTCGCCTGGAGCGCTTCCTTCAACTCGCTGCGCAGGAGAACATCCGGGTCGCGAACTGCACGACAGGTGCGCAGTTCTTCCACCTGCTCCGCCGACAGGCGCTCGATGCAACCGCCCGTCCGCTCGTCGTGATGACGCCGAAGGGCCTTCTTCGCCTGCGGCAGGCGACCTCGACGGCAGACGACCTCTCTGCGGGATCCTTTCAGTCCGTGATCGACGACCCGACGCCCAACGAACGGGCGACGATCCGCCGCCTCGTCCTCAGCAGCGGGAAGATCTACTACGACCTTGCCGCACACGAGGCTCGCGCCCTCGCGTCGACCGTCGCACTTGCGCGGATCGAGCTGCTCTACCCGTTCCCGGTCGAGGCTCTTGCTCGCGTCGTCCAGTCGTACCCGGGGCTGCACGAGATCGTGTGGGCGCAGGAAGAGCCCCAGAACATGGGAGCGTGGCGCTCCATCCGTCACCGCCTCGAAGAGGCGGCCGCCCACGCGTCAGCCGTAGAGCGCGTCACCTATGTGGGTCGCTCATGGCGCGCTAGCCCCAGCGAGGGCTACCCGACTCTCCACCAGCGCGAGCAGGACCGAATCGTCCGAGAAGCTCTCGGTGTTACGGTTTAAGGGCGCGTGCGGACACGCCGCCTCGCCTCCGAGGCGACACGCGGCCCGTAGCGTTCGACTGCGTCGAGCAACTGTCGCCGCTGCGACTTCGGTAGCCGGCGATAGAGCCGGTACAGAAGCAGGACGAACGTGAAGATGCGGAAGATCGGCACGCGCTCACCATACCCCGAAGCGGTTCGCTCGAAGCGTCCCGAGGGAGGGTCTTCGGTAGACTCCAGCCCTTCAGAAGGAGCCCATGTCGGATCTCGAAGAATCAGTCGTCGAGACGGAAACCCTTTTCGCTGAGGCGATTCGGGAGCATCTCGATCTCAAGGAACGCAACTCCGGACTCGACGGAGACATGCCGATCGACTCGTACCTGAACGGCGATCCACTCGAGAACCATCCCCTCTTCAAGAGCGAGGAGCAGGCTCGCATCGAGGAGACGATGGACGGTGAACCGGCTGCCCAGATGAGCTCCGAGCGACTCCCGTGGCCCGGTGAGGAGACGGCCGAGAACGTCGAGGGCGCGGCCCTCGACGAGACGCTCTGGACCGGGCGCCCGCGGGACTTCGACTGGGGCGACTGACACCCTGACTTCGGAAGAGCGTCTGCGGCGGTATGCGGAGCTTGCCGTGCGCGTCGGGGCGAATGTCCAGGAAGGCCAGGACGTGATCGTCTCGGGCTACGTCGAGCACGCTGAGATCGCACGGGCGATCGCTCGAGAGTCGTATCGTGCCGGCGCCAAGCACGTCATCGTCCTCTACGGCGACCTTCATGTCCGCCACGCTGCCATCGATCTCGGCCCGGAGGAGGAGATCGGCTGGTCGGCCCCGCACCTCCTCGACCTCTATCGGCGTGCGTACGACGAGCGGCCCGCGCTCATCTCGCTCACGGGGAATCCCGATCCCGACCTGCTCGGGAGTCTCGATCCCGCTCTCGTCGGTCGATCGGAGCCGAAGGAGCTCAGGGCGGCGTCGCTGAAGCTGATCACCGCGCGTCGCATCAACTGGACAATCGTGTCCGCCCCCAATCCCGGCTGGGCGAGCCAGATCTTCGGCGAGCCGGACGTCGAGCGGCTGTGGAGCGCTGTCGCGACGGCGACCCGTCTGGACGAGGACCATCCGGTGGCAGCGTGGAACGACCACGCGTCCGGCCTGCAGGAGCGAGCGGACGGCCTGAACGAGCGCTCGTTCGACGCCGTTCGCTTCAGAGGCCCTGGAACCGATCTTACGGTCGGCCTCGTTCCCGACGCACGTTGGACGTGCGCGCGGATGCAGACCGCGGCAGGTATCGAGCACATCCCGAACATGCCCACGGAGGAGGTCTTCACGAGCCCGGATTGGAGGCGCGCAGAGGGGTTCGTCCGCTCGACCGCGCCTCTTCTTGCTGCCGGCACTCGTCTCGACGATCTCGAAGTGCGCCTGGAGGGTGGGAAGATCGTCGACGCGAAGGCAACCGCGGGCGCCGACATCATTCGCCATCAGCTTGGGGTCGACGAGCAGGCACCCTTCCTCGGAGAGGTCGCGCTCGTCGACGGGTCCTCGGCCGTGAAGAAGACAGGGCTGACCTTTCACGACACCCTCTTCGACGAGAACGCGACCTGCCATATCGCCTTCGGCGCCGGGTTTCCGAAAGCGCTGAACGGGGCCGACGAGTCGTCCGAGGAGCTTCTTGCGCGCGGGATCAACGTCTCCGGCGTGCACACAGACTTCATGATCGGCGGGCCGGAGGTCGAAGTCTCCGGACTCGACGCGGACGGTGCGGAGACGCCGATCATCCGCGGCGACGTCTGGCAGTTGGCCTAACCCGCTGGCGAAAGGGTAGGTCTTCAGCCAGAACTCGCTCAGTTTGAGCCGCCGCAGAACCGCAGATGTCGCTGCAATGCGAATCTGCACTTGACAGACATCAATGATGATGTCATTATGATGTCATCGTGCAGCTGGACAGTCATATCCATGCGATCCAAGAGGATCTCGCCGCCACCGCCGGGCTCGGCGACGAGGCGACCGCGCGGGCCGCACAACG
>JACCUU010000034.1 GCA_013811645.1 Actinomycetota bacterium
TCAGGAGCTTGCACGGGTCTGCCAACATGAGTCGGTCGACGTCGAGTGCGCCCGCACACCTGCCGCTCTCCGTCACGACCACGCCGCTCGAGACGACTCCGCGCTCGATGCCGTTCGGGCCGCTGACTCGGACGCGGAGCATCAGTAGACCGCTCGCCCGCCGGAGATGTCGTACGTCGCACCTGTCGAGAAGGAGCACTCCTCGCTCGCGAGCCAGCAGATGAGCGCGGCGACTTCGTCGGGGCTTCCCATCCGACCCATCGGGATGCGCTCGACCATGTACTCGATGTGCGCCTGCGAGACGCCTTCCAGGATCGGCGTCTCGATGACCGCAGGCGCGACGCAGTTGACGAGAACCCCGGTTCGGGCGAGATCCTTGCCGATCGCCTTGGTCAGCGCGATCACCGCGGCCTTGGACGCGGAATACGCAGCGGCCATCGGGTTGCCGTCCTTGCCGGCGATCGAGGCGACGTTGACGATGCGCCCGTATCCCCGCTCGACCATCCCGGGCGCAACGGTCCGGTTGCAGAAGAAGACGCCGTCCGTGTTGATCGCGAGCACGCGACGCCATTCCTCGTCCGAGATCTCCGTGCTCGGAAGCGATTTGCCGGGTACCCCCGCTGAGCAGACGAGAATGTCGATCGGGCCGAGCTCTTGCTCGGCGCGCTTCACCGCGGCCCCGATGTCGGCCGACTGCGAGACGTCGCCGGCGAGCGCGAGCACACCTTCGGCCGACGCAGGCTGGAGGTCGAACGAGGCGACAGCGGCGCCTTCGGACACGAGTCGTTTCGCGACGGCCGCGCCGATCCCGCTGGCGCCGCCCGTGACGAGCGCGACGCGGCCGGAGAATCGATAATCGTTGCTCACGTGTGGGCCAAGCCTAGAGTCTGACGACATGGACTTCGATCCGAAGCGCGACTACCCGCTGGGGACGCAGCGGCCCGACCTCGTCTCGACCCCCAACGGGATGCCCCTGATGGACGTCACGCTGGACTCGCTCCGGGCCGGGCGCATCGACGGACAAGAGATTCGCGCGACCCCGGAGACGCTTCTTCTGCAGTCCCAGATCGCGCGCGCGGCCGGGCGAGAACCGCTCGCGGCAAGCCTGGAACGCGCCGCCGAGCTCGCCGCGGTCCCCGACGATCTCCTGCTCGCCGTCTACACGGCGCTCCGTCCCCGCAGGGCCACAGCGGCAGAGCTAGAGGACTGGGCCACGCAGCTCGAGTCCCACGGAGCCGATCGAACGGCGGGGTTCGTGAGGGAAGCTGCCGGCGTCTACGCGGAGCGAGGGCTCCTCGCCGATGCGTAGCCGCCGCTTCGTCTCGCGCGAAAAGCGCGACCTCCACCGCGAGACACTCGTCTCGCCGCTGCCCGAGCTGGGCCTCGTCGCCGCCGACGGGCCGCTCGATCCGACGCCGGAGCTCGTCATCGACGAGGGAATCGTCGTCCGCATGGACGGCCGACCCGCCGCCGACTTCGACGTGATCGACCGCTTCGTCGTGGCGCACGGGCTCGACCTCGAGGTCGCGGCCGGGGCCATGGCCCTCGACGACGCGGAGCTCGCGCGAATGCTCGTCGACATCGGCGTGCCCCGCGCCGAGCTCGTCCGCCTCGCACGCGGCCTCACACCAGCGAAGCTCGCACGCGTCATCGGGCTGCTCGACCCGGTCGAGCTCATGCTCGCGCTGAAGAAGCTTCGCGCGCGCCGCGCGCCTTCGAATCAAGCGCACGTGACCAACCTCAAGGAGAGCCCGGCGCTGCTCGCGGCCGACGCTGCCGAGGCCGGCCGACGCGGGTTCGCCGAGATCGAGACGACGGTGGGCGTCGCCCGCTACGCCCCGCTGAACGCGATCGCGCTCCTCGTCGGCTCCCAAACCGGGCGGCCCGGAGTGATGACCCAATGCGCGGTCGAGGAACGGCGGAACCTCGAGCTCGCCATCCGTGGCCTCGTCACGTACGCCGAAACGCTCTCGGTCTACGGCACCGAGCCCGTCTTCGTGGACGGCGACGACACGCCCTGGTCGAAAGCGTTCCTCGGCGCCGCCTACGCATCTCGCGGGGTCAAGGTGCGCTTCACCTCCGGCACCGGCTCGGAAGCGCTCATGGGATACGCGCAGGGCCTCTCGATGCTCTATCTCGAGGCGCGCTGCCTCGCCGCCGTGCGCGCCGCGGGCTCGCAGGGAGTGCAGAACGGCTCGATCTCGTGCGTCGCGCTCGTGCTCTCGGTGCCCGGCGGCACCCGAGCGATCCTCGGCGAGAACGTGCTCGCCGCGTGGCTCGATCTCGAGGTCGCGTCCGGAAACGACGCAATCGCCTCGCACTCGGAGATCCGCAAGACCGCGAAGCTCATGGGGCAGTTCCTCCCCGGCACGGACTTCGTGACTTCGGGGTACTCGGTGATGCCGCGACGCGACAACACCTTCGGCGGCGGGAACTTCGACGCCGACGACCTGGACGAATGGCTCACGGTGCAGCGCGACTGGCAAGTGGACGCGGGGATCGAGCCGGTCTCGGAGGAAGAGGTGCTGCGCGTGCGCGAGAGAGCGGCGCACGCGGTGCAGGCGGTGTTCCAGGAGCTCGGTCTCCCGCCCGTGTCGAACGGGGAAGTGGCCGCAGCCACGACCGGCTACGACTCGAGCGAGATGCCCGACCGCGACCGGGCGGCGGACGTCGAAGCCGCCGACGAGCTCCTGGCACGCGGCGTCTCCGGCCTGGACGTCGCCCTCGCGCTCGATCGGCGCGGGTTCGCCGAGATCGCGGAGGCCGTCCTCTCGATGCAGCGCCAGCGAGTCTCCGCCGACTATCTGCAGACCTCCTCCGTGATCGACGCCAAGGGTCTCGTCCACTCCGCCGTGAACGACCCGAACGTGTACTCGGGGCCCGGCACCGGGTACCGGCTCGAGGGCGAGCGCTGGGAGCTCCTGCAGTCCCTCCCTAACGTGGTCGACCCGGCCGAGCTCCTCGGAAACGACTCCGAAGGAGAGGCAGTCGTGGTCGAGCACGAAGAAGCGGCGAAGGGCGATGACCCGACCGAGGTCGTCGTCGCGGTCGGGCCCGCTTTCGCGGACGCGATCCGCAAGACGATAAACGAACTGAACCACAGGGACGTGCTGGAGTCGATCTGCGCCGGGATTCGCGACGGAGGGGCGGTGCCGCGGGTCGTGCGAGTCCGGCGCGTCGCCGACGTCGCGTTCATCGCGCACGACGGTGCGCGGATCTCCGGCTCGGGCATCGCGCTGGGAATTCAGTCGAAGGGCACGGCGGTGATCCACCGCGCCGATCTCGAGCCTCTCGACAACCTCGAGCTCTTCGGCATGTCGCCGCTGTACACGCTCGAGTCGTATCGGGCGATGGGACGCAATGCCGCCGGCTACGCGCTCGGTCACCGCGTCGGCCCGGTTCCCACCGAGCTCGACAACTTCGCCCGCGCAAAGCTGATCGTCCGAACGACGCTACTCCACGCTCGGGAGACACAGGCCGTACAGCCGGGAGCAGCGGCGGTCGAGCTCGAGCTCGCGGCGGTGCCGGTCGCTTGAGCGAAGCGTCTTCAGCGACCCCACAGACCTGGCACTACGGGCTTGTGGCGAAATGGTGGTCGGAGTTCAACGATGACTTTCGACCGCACGAGATTCCGTACTTCCAGAGGTTCATCGAGCAGGACGGTCAGCCGGCGCTCGACGTCGCGTGCGGGACCGGCCGCTTGCTGCTCCCGTATCTCCGAGCCGGGCTGGACGTGGACGCGTGCGACGTCTCCGCGGACATGGTCGCGCTGTGTCGCGAGAAGGCGACTCGCG
>JACCUU010000041.1 GCA_013811645.1 Actinomycetota bacterium
TCAAAGGGGGCTCCTACTACCCGCTGACGGTGAAGAAGCATCTCCGAGCACAGGAGGTTGCGCGGCAGAACCGCCTACCGTGCCTGTACCTCGTCGACTCGGGCGGCGCGTTCCTGCCGCTTCAGGCCGAGGTGTTCCCCGACCGAGACCACTTCGGGCGCATCTTCTTCAACCAGGCCCGCCTGTCCGCGCTCGGCATTCCGCAGATCGCGTCCGTCATGGGCTCGTGCACCGCCGGGGGTGCGTACGTGCCGGCGATGTCGGACGAGACGGTGATCGTTCGCGGAACCGGGACGATCTTCATCGGAGGACCGCCGCTCGTAAAGGCAGCTACGGGACAAGACGTGACCGCGGAGGAACTCGGCGGCGCCGACGTCCACACCCGGCGCTCAGGTGTTGCCGACCACTATGCGACCTCGGACGAGCATGCGCTCGCCATCTGCCGCGAGATCGTCCGTCATCTCGACCCACCACTTCCAGGCCCGTGGGAGCTTGCCACGCCGGAGCCACCTACGCTCGATCCGTCGGATCTGTACGGGCTCGTTCCCGAGGACTTCCGGCACGAGCTCGACGTGCGCGAGGTGATCGCCCGCATCGTCGACGGGTCCCGCTTCCACGAGTTCAAGGAGCTGTACGGCGCGACGCTCATCTGCGGCTTCGCCCGCATCGAGGGCTATCCGGTCGCGATCCTCGCGAACCAGGGCGTGCTGTTCGCCGAGTCCTCCCAGAAGGGAGCGCACTTGATCGAGCTCGCCTGCAAGCGACGGATCCCCCTGGTCTTCCTCCAGAACATCACCGGCTTCATGGTCGGGAAGGAGTACGAGGAGGGCGGTATCGCACGCGACGGCGCGAAGCTCGTGATGGCGGTTGCGTGCGCAGAGGTGCCCAAGTTCACCGTCGTGGTCGGAGGCTCGTTCGGAGCGGGTAACTACGCGATGTGCGGCCGCGCGTACGAACCGCGGCAGCTCTGGATGTGGCCGAACGCGCGGATCTCGGTAATGGGTGGCGAGCAGGCGGCCACGGTGCTCTCGATGGTCGGAGACAGCGATCCCGAGGAGATCCGCGCAACCTACGAGGTGGAAGGAAATCCCTACTACTCGACGGCCCGACTGTGGGACGATGGCATCATCGACCCACTCGACACGCGTCGGGTACTCGCACTCGGGCTTGCGGCCGCCGCGAATGCACGGGTGCCGGAGACGACCTTCGGCATCTTCCGCATGTAGTCAGTCGACCCGAAGGAGGTAACGGTGATTCGATGGACACGTCGGCCGTCGCCCGCGATGGTCGTTGCCTGCCTCGCGCTGCTCCTGGCGCTAGGAGGAACGAGCGTCGCTGCGGTCTCGCAGCTCGTCCCGCGAAACAGCGTCGGGACGGCCCAGCTGAGGAATAACGCGGTCGCCACCGCGAAAATCCGAAACAACGCCATCACGAGCGCGAAGGTGCGGAACCGTTCGCTCCTCGCGGTCGACTTCGCGGTGGGACAGATTCCGGCTGGGCCGGCGGGACCCGCCGGAGCTCCGGGTGCAGCTGGAGCGACGGGACCAGCAGGCCCGTTCCCGGATGCACTGCCCTCAGGACGAACGATTCGCGGCGCCTACAACATGGGCGGTACCTCGGCCGCAGCCGGTGGTCTGGCGAACACCAGCGTCTCGTTCATCTATGCCCTTGCGGCGGCTCCCACGGTGTTCTTCGTCCGGCAGGGAACGGCGGCACCCACGCAATGCCCCGGCAACGCGACGTTCCCGCAGGCGACCGCGGGCAATCTCTGCGTCTACGAGACCCAACGGCTCAACACCGCCGGCGGGCTTGTCAACGAGGTCAATCGCTCCGGGGCGACGATCTTCATCAACTCCACGGCCGCCGGTGGTTTCTTCAGCTTCGGAACCTGGGCGGTCACCGGCGCCTGACCGGCATCTAGTCGACCCATGCTCGTTCGAATCCTGATCTGGAGCCTCTACGACTCGAAGACGACGATCGAGGAGCTCCGCGACTCGCTCGCGGAGCTCCAACCGCCGAGCGCTTGGCTCTGGAACGAGGGGAGCGAGCGATTCGGGGTCGTCGTGTTCGACGACGAGCTTCCGGAGGCGGTCGCTCGCGCCCGCGAGCTCATCGGAACCGATCCCCAGGTCGCGGACGAGTTCGACGTGCTCGACCTCTGAGAGCCCGAAGCCCGGGTCAGGCTGAAGCCTGACCCCGTTGTTGGATGGTGAACGTCTCATACCAGGCGTCCAGCTCCTCCCGCTCCCCGGTCGTGAGCCCGCGGAGCGGTGCACGCACATCCTCGAGCACTGGAACTCCCTGACGGCCGAGCAGCCGCTTGAGTGCCGCCTGCCTCGGGAACCGCTCGACGAACGCGCGCAAGTCGGCAAGCCAGGCCGCTCCCTCCGCGCTCGGATCTCGGACGACACCGGCGACATCGCGAGGAAACGCGGACGCCAGGGCTGAGACTGCGCCGACGGCTCCGGCCGCGAGGCCGTCGTGGATGAGCGCCTCCGGCCCGACGAAGATGTCGAGATCGGGGAGCAGATAGCGCGAGAAGCGCTCGAACGGCGTGTCCGACACCTTCAGCCCGGTGAGGTTGGGCGCTTCGTCTCGAAGCCGCTCGAGGACGGCCGGAACCACGGCGTACCCGCTCGTCGACTCGAACTCGTAGACGTAGAACGGAAGTGGTGCGCATGCCATGGCGGCCGCGAGAAAATGCGAATACTGGGCTCGCTCGTCGAGTGGAAAGTACGGCGGCCCGATGACGACGACCGCGTCCGCCCCTACCTCGGCGGCGTGCGCAGCAAGGGCAACCGTCTCGGCGGTCGTCTGGGCGCCGCACTGGACGGCGACCTGCAGGCGGTTGTCGGCGGCCTGCAGGAAGAGATCTGCGACGAGGCGACGCTCGCGTTCTTCGAGGAGGATCCCCTCCCCTGCGGTGCCGAGCGCCAGGATGCCGTCGAGCCCGGCTTCCACGAAGTAGTCGACCAGCGGTCCGAACGCATCGTCGTCCAGCTCGCTCCCGTCACCGCGAAGCGGCGTTATCGACGCGGCTAGCGCTCCCTTCAAGGCCATCAGCGATGCGGCTCGCCAGCTCGCACGCGCTCGACCGTCGCAGCGATCCTCCGGGCGCGCGTCCCCGGCCGCTTTGCGTCCTCGACCCACTCCACGTACTCGCGCCGATGCGTGAACGACATGCCCCCGAACGCTTCCTTCGCCTCCGGTTCCTCTCCCAACGCGGCCCGAAGGTCGGCAGGCACCGCGATCTCGCGCGGCTCCGTGTCCAGCTCCATCCTGACCTGCACGCGGTCTGGTGCATCGACTCCGGTGGCCGACTTGACGCTGCGGTTGACCACGACGTGCCTCACTCCGTCGTAGACCCCTGGCGTCGTTCGCCAGGTGTGACCACGGATCGTGATCTCCACCGGAGGTCGTGCGCGGCCAAACGCCTCCTTCAGATCGAAGGGGACGCGAAACATCGTTGCGGACTTACCGACGCGGTCGAGCTGCACCGTGAAGCGCCTGGCGGCCATGCGCAAACCTTATGGTTTCGAGCATGGAGGCACTTCGGGTCGAACGCGACGGCGCCGTCCTGCGCGTCACGCTGGCCCGCCCCGAGCGGAGGAACGCCTTCGACGCTGCGTTGATTGCCGAGCTCACCGAGGCGTTCGCGGGTGTCGGAGACGCGCGCGCAGTCGTGCTCGCCGGCGACGGCCCAAGCTTCTGCGCCGGTGCTGACGTCGAGTGGCAGCGCTCCTCGATCGACCTCTCGTACGAGGAGAACGTCGAGGACGCGATGCGCCTCTTCCAGATGCTCGAGGCGATCGACTCCTGTGCTGCTCCGGTCGTTTGCCTCGTGCACGGGTACTCGCTCGGTGGCGGATCGGGGCTCGTGGCGTGCGCCGACGTCGCCGTGGCTCATCCCGAATCGGTCTTCGGCTTCACGGAGGTTCGGCTCGGGATCATCCCGGCGGTGATCTCCCCCTTCGTGCTCCCGAAGATCGGATCGGCGGCCCGGCGTTACTTCCTCACGGGAGAGCGCTTTGGCGCCGACGACGCGCTGCGGATCGGGCTCGTCCACGAGGTCTCCGAGGAAGCAGACCAGGCGGTATTGGGCATCGTGGAGGCGTTGCTCGCAGGAGGCCCGGAGGCCGTGCGGGAGGCGAAGCGCCTCGCCCGGGAGCGACCGGAGGGGATAGAGACGGCGCACGTTGCTGCCGAGCGTCGAACGAGCGACGAGGGACAGGCCGGCTTGCGCGCCTTCCTGGAGAAGCGCCCGCCCCCCTGGCGCGAGCAGTAGTCCCTTACTCCTCCCAGGAGAAGACGACCGACGCGACCGATCGCTCGACGGGACCGTGATACACGGCCTCCACGTTCGTCCCGTCCGGGTCGAGCACGAACGCTGCGTAGTAGCCGGGGTGGTACTCACGTTCGCCGGCCGCACCGTTGTCCCGCCCGCCTGCCGCGATTGCAGCCTCGTGGAAACGGTCGACGGTCGCGCGATCGGGAGCCTGAAAGGCGAAGTGGAGCGCGGCGGTGACGGGTCCGTCGTCCGAGACGAAGAGCTCGTCGGCGGAGAACCAACCATCACCCTCTCCCGTGATGCCGAGCCCGACTGCGGCGAGCGCCCGCGTGTAGAAGTGCTTGCTCGCTTCGATGTCGGCCACGCGCAGGTGGATGTGGTCGAATAGCCGGCCAGCGTGCGCTTCGGGCATCGACCTCGAGCTTAGTCCCTAAGCTCCGCCTCGTGGCGACCCGGAAGCTGCTCGTAGCCAACCGCGGCGAGATCGCCATTCGCATCTTCCGTACGTGCCGCGAGCTCGACATCGGGACCGTGGCCGTGGCCGCCCCTGACGACACCGATTCTCTGCATGCTCGCTCGGCCGACGAGACCGTCGAGATCTCGGGATATCTCCACTCCGAGGAACACATCCGCGCGGCCAAGCAGACAGGTGCGGACGCCATCCATCCCGGCTACGGCTTTCTCGCCGAGCGCGCGGCGTTCGCGGAGGCAGTCGACGCGGCCGGGCTGACCTGGGTCGGGCCGCCCGCGGAGGCCTTGCGGCTCGGCGGAGACAAGCTCACGGCAAAGCGGATCGCGCGCGAAGCCGGAGTCCCGACGCTTCCCGAAGGAACCGCTGAGGAGATCGGCTTTCCCCTTGTCGTCAAGGCGTCAGCAGGCGGCGGGGGTCGAGGGATGCGGGTCGTCCGCGATCCTGCCGAGCTGGACGACGCCCTCGCCGCGGCAGAGCGCGAGGCGGTCGCCGCGTTCGGCGACGGAACCCTCTACTGCGAGCGCTATCTCGAGCGCCCGCGGCATATCGAGGTACAGCTACTCGGCGACGCGCACGGACGTGTTGTTGCCCTGGGCGAACGTGATTGCTCGATACAGCGCCGTCACCAGAAGGTTCTCGAGGAAGCTCCGGCGCCGGGTCTCGACCGAGCGCTCCGGGATGCGATGCTCGACTCCGCGGTGGCCTTCGGCCAAGCGGTGGGCTACCAGAGCGCCGGAACGGTCGAGTTCGTCGTCGACGGCGGCGACTTCTTCTTCCTCGAGCTCAACGGGCGAATCCAGGTCGAGCACCCCGTGACCGAGGCCGTAGCAGGCCTCGATCTGATCGCGGAGCAGCTCCGTGTCGCTGCAGGCGATCCTCTCGAAACAGTTCGGTACAAGGTGGACGGACACGCCGTCGAGGTGCGCCTGTATGCGGAGGATCCCCGCACGTTCCTTCCGCAGACCGGTCGCATCGAGCGGCTCCGCTTGCCGACGCGAATTCGGGTGGACGCCGGGGTCGAGGAAGGCGATGAGATCGGGCTTGCGTACGACCCGATGATCGCGAAGCTCATCGCGCATGGGCGCGACCGAGAGGAGGCGCTCGAGATACTCGCCAACGCTCTCGTTGACACCGAGGTCGCAGGCTTGACCACCAACTTGCCATTCCTGCGCTGGCTCGTCTCGCATCCGATCGTGCGTGCCGGCGAGGCCAGCACGGCCTTCCTGACCGATCATCCGCCCCTCTGCCCGGCTGCACTCCTGGTCACGCCGAGTCCCTGGAATCGTCCCTGGAGGCTCAACCAGCCCGTCCCTCTGCCCGCCGCACCTCCGAGTGTCGACTCGGCCCGCGCCGCGCAAGGACCCGCGCCGGGTGAGAGCGACATCACCGCCCCGATGCCCGGAACGGTGATCCGGGTCGAGGTCGAGCCGGGCGACGAGATTCAGGCCCGCAGGCCGCTCGTCGTACTCGAGGCGATGAAGATGGAGATTCCGGTCTCGTCCCCGTTCGGCGGCACGGTCACCGCCGTCCACGTCGCAGCGGGCGACCGCGTCGCCGGCGGAGCGCTCCTCGTCGAGCTCGAATCGTAGGCCCGCTCAGTCGCTGGCCGGGCGTGCGCCTGGAGCACCCGCAACGCTGACGCGGTAGCGCCAGTAGATGAGACCAGCGGTAATCGCCGCTAGCACGAGACCCCACACGATCGAGCCCGCATCGCCGAAGTCCGGCTTCACGGTCATGTCGTAGATCAAGAGGAACAGCAGGACCAGGTCGAGTCGAGAGAGCATGATCAACCGCACCGTGCGCGCTCCCACGTCGGGCGAACGCGCCTCTGCGAGCTTCCCGATCCGACCCGACTCGGGGCCGATGAAGAGCAAGCCGGCCAGGAAGGTCGTCGCGTAGAGAGCGAGCCCGATCACGATCCAGTCGTCGCCGAAGCCGTAGAAGTCCGACTCCACGACGAGCAGAATTCCGGTCACGAATGCGAGGAGCGATCCGGGGATGAACACGCGGTTCGCGATCCACTCGATGTCTTCGCCGAGCGTCGCCAGTCGAGCCGGGTCACCGGACATCGTCGCGCGCAGGCCGAAGAACTGCATCATCAGCCCGCCACCGACCCAGATCACGGCCATGGAGATGTGCACGAACAACAAGAGCTCGAGCCACGACATCGGAATCCCTCAGCTTCGCCGCGACCCGGTGCCTAGTCGCGAACCCGGTTGAGCACCGCTCCGACGACGACGTTGACGAGCCAGACCACGATCGTCGCACCCACATAGGTCCAGAAGCCGTCGATCGAGAAGTCGGGTGCGATCCACTCCGCGAGCGCGAGCATCAGCACGTTGATCGCGAAGTAGGAGAGCCCCAACGTGATGATTACGAGCGGCAGCGTCACGATCGCCAGGATCGGCTTCAAGATGGCGTTCCCGACCATCAGCACGAATGCTCCGAGGAGCAGCGGCCACCAGCCCCCGATCCGGACACCGTCGAACAGCCAATCGACCACGATCAGCGCGAGGACGTTGATGCCCCAAAGAACGAGCAGGCGTACCAGCAGGAACACGATGCGAGCCTAACCCGCCGGGTCGCGACCTGTGGCAGGAACCGAGGCTCGAAGCGACGGATGCGGTCCTGCTGGCGCGAAGCACCAGACCGGCGGAACCGGCTAGCGGTCGCCTTCAGAGATTTTCGCGCGGTCGCGCTAGCGGATTCCGATCTTGCGCCAGCTAGTGCTGCCTAGAAGATCTTCTGAAGCTTCATGGCCGCGCCCATGTCGCCCTTGATCTTGAGCTTCCCGGTCATGTACGCGGTCGTCGGGTTCTGCTCGCCCGAGACGATCTTCTCGAAGTTCTCCTCGCTCGCGGAGAACGTGGCGTCCGCGTCATCGCCGCCTTCGGTGACCTCGATCGCCCCGTCCGCGACCGACACCTTCCACGTTCCTGCGCCCTCGACCTCGAAGAGGTAGGTGTTGTTCATCCCCGCGATCCGCTCGGAATCGACGCGGCCGGGCAAACCTTCGAAGAACTCCTGCACGCTGCCCATCGTCTCGACTCGCCTCCCTGCTGGTGGACGGGGTGAGCCTAGATGATCGATACGGGATTCGCGGATACGATCCGCGCGCTCATGGACTTCGATCTCACGCCCGAGCAGGAGCTGATCCGCGACACGGTGCGCACGTTCGCGCGAGAGCGCGTCCAACCGATCGCCCAAGAGCTCGACCTCGAGTCGCGTTTCCCGTACGAGCTCGTCTCGGAGCTCGCAGAGCTCGGGCTCATGGGGCTTCCGATCCCGGAGGCGTACGGAGGCGCCGGTGGGGACACGGTCTCCTACGCGATCACGATCGAGGAGCTCACCCGAGTCGACTCGTCCGTCGCGATCACGGTCGCCGCCCACACCTCCCTCGGCACGATGCCGATCCTCCTGTACGGAAGCGAGGAGCAGAAGCGACAGTGGCTGCCGGAGCTCGCAGCTGGTAGGAAGCTCGCCGCCTTCGGGCTGACCGAGCCGGGAGCGGGCTCGGATGCGGGCAACACGCGAACCACGGCCGAGCTCCACGACGGATCCTGGGTGATCAACGGCTCGAAGCTCTACATCACCAATGCCGGAACCGACATCACGTGGGGCGTCACGCTCACCGCCCGGACCGGCGACGACGAGATCTCGAACATCGTCGTCGAGAACGGAACCGCGGGCTACACGATCTCGGCACCGATGAAGAAGCTCGGCTGGCGGGCGTCCGACACGCGCGAGCTCTCGTTCGAGGACTGCGCCGTACCGGAGGGGAATCTCCTGGGCGAGCGAGGCGCCGGCTTCAAGCAGTTCCTCGAGATCCTGGACAGCGGTCGGATCTCCGTCGCCGCGATGGGCGTCGGTCTCGCGCAGGGCGCGTACGACCTCGCGTACGCGTACGCGAGGGAACGTGAGCAGTTCGGGAAGCCCATTTCGCGGTTCCAAGCCATTCAGTTCAAGCTCGCGGACATGGCGACGGAGATCGAAGCCGGGCGGGCACTCGTTTTGAAGGCCGCCTGGCTGAAGGATCAGGGGCGTGAGTTCGCGCGCGAGGCGGCGATGGCGAAGCTCTACACCGGAGAGCTCTCGAACCGGGTGGTCGATGCGGCGCTTCAGATCCACGGTGGCTTCGGGTACATGGAGGAGGCCGCCATCTCCCGGTTGTATCGCGACCAGAAGATCCTTGAGATCGGAGAGGGCACGAACGAGGTTCAGCGCATGGTCATCGCGCGCCTGCTCGGTCTGTAGGAACGGCTCCCGCCGCAGTTCGGCCCGGCATCATGGAACCGTGCGTCTCACGCTTGTCATCGGCGTTTGCGTTGTGAGCTTCTTCACATCGGCAGGCTCGGTCCTCGCGCACATCGGCGTGACACCCGGTCTTCTCGTCGTAGGTGACACCCAGACGTTGGTTTTGACCGTCCACAACGATCTCGACCGGCCGATGACGGGACTGTCGGTTGCCGCGCCGGGCGGGGTTCGCATCGGGCTCGGCGACGTGGGACAGAAATGGGAGGCGATCGTCGAAAACGAGACTGCGACGTGGATGGGCGGTCCGCTCGCGGCCAACACGGGAACCACGTTCGAGGTCGAGCTCGCAGTCGAAGACGCGACGCTGGTCGGGCCTGTTCAGCTTCAGGCAGAGCAGCTGTACCCTCGTGGCGGGAGCTTGCCGTGGCCGATCTCGGTGACCGTGATTCCGGCTCGTGCCGACTCCTCGCAGCGACTCACCTGGGCGATCGTGGGAGCGCTGGCTCTGTTTGCCACAGTCGGCATCGGGTTGCTCGCGCTCCGGCGCCGCGGCCGCATACTTCAAGAGGGATAGCGGAGACCGGTGATACCTTCGCGCGGCTGTGATCTTCACCCAGTTCGTCGACGAGGCACTCGGGTGTGCGTCGTACCTCGTCGCTGACGAAAGCACCGGCCAGGCGGTTGTCGTCGACCCCGCGTTCGCGATCGAGCAGTACCTCGAGGAAGCCGAGCGGCGCGGTGTACGGCTCGTCCGGGTTCTCGAGACGCACACGCACGCCGACCACCTCTCGGGCCACGGACGGCTAGCGCTGGAGCACCAGCTTCCGGTCGGCATTCATCCCGCCGCGGAGGTCGCCTATCCACGCGACGCGCTCGAGGACGGCACCGAAATCTCGCTCGGCGGCGTCGTGCTCAGGTGCATCCACACGCCGGGACATCGTCCCGAGCACTGCTCGATCGCCGTCGTCGACGGCTCACGCGCGCAAGAGCCGTGGCTCGTCCTGACGGGAGACTCGTTGTTCGTAGGCGATGCGGCGCGCCCGGATCTGGCAGTCGACGCGCGCGAGGGGGCGAAGGGCCTCTTTCACTCGCTCAAGCGTCTCGTGGCGCTCGGCGACGGTGTCGAGGTCTATCCGGGACACGTAGCGGGCTCGCTGTGCGGCAAGGCCATGAGCTCGAAGTCTTCCACCACGATCGGCTTCGAGCGGCGCTTCAACCACGTGTTGGCGAGCGACGATGTCGCCGCGTTCGTCGCGGAGTCGTCCGGGATTTCAGCTCCGCGGCCGCCCAACATGGAGCGGATCGTGGAGCTGAACCGGGGGCCGTTCTTCGGGGCGCTGCCCGCGCCGCCCGAGCTTCCGCTGCCCCCCGCTGACGCACAGATCGTCGACGTCCGGCCTCTCGAGGCCTTCGCAGAGGGACACCATCCGGGCGCGGTCAACGTTCCCGTCTCGGGTACGCGTTTCTCGACCAAGGCTGCATTCGTGCTCGGGGCGAACCGGCCGCTCGTCGTCGTTGCAGCCGATGAAGGCGAGTCACGGCAGGCGGTGCGGAACCTCCGCTCGGTCGGCGTTCTCGACATCTCGGGGTACGTCCTGGGCGGCGGCTCGGAGGGGCTCGAGCTCGTGCGGGTCGGGGAGCTCGACGCGCTTCTGCGAGACGGCGCCGAGCTGATCGACGTCCGCGAGAAGGACGAGCGCGACTCGGGCTATATCGCCGGCAGCCGCAATATTCCCTATCGGCTCCTTGCGCTCGGCGCGGTAGAACTGTCGACCGACCGACCGCTCGTCACGATCTGCGAGTCCGGCCCCCGCGCCGCGATCGCGGCGAGCATCCTCGCCGCTCGGGGATACGACGCGCGTCCCGTCGTCGACGGAGGCATCGACGCCTGGCGAGAAGCCGGCAAACCGACGGTCGAGTTTCGCCGCTGCGGTAGTTGAGATCGTCACGAGGGTCTGACCCTGGCCGTGTCCGATTCGGACATGGAGTTCGGGCGTCCTGCGCCGAGAAAGAGCGCCAAGAGTGCGCCGGCTTGTCCACAGGTGAGAAGGATGCCCCGACGGCTCGACAACGCTGATCAGGCAGGTGGGCCGAGGCGCTCGACCGCATAGCCGGCCTGACGAAGAGCCGCGAGGATCTCCTGGCAGTGCTCCTCGTCCCGCGTCGAGACGACGAGCTCGACCTCGGTCTGGAGCGCGGTTCTCGTGGTGCCCTCCCGATGGTGATCGACCGAGACGAGGTTGCCGCGTTCACGCGCGACGAGGTCGAGGACGTTGCCGAGCTCACCGGGTCGATCCGGGATCAGCATGCGCATGGCGAGGTAGCGGCCCGACCGGGTCAAACCGAGCCGCACCACCGAGATGAGCGTCGTCGCGTCGATGTTTCCTCCGGAGAGGACGACTGCCACCGGGTCATCTCCCCCACCCCGCCCGTTGAGCACTGCAGCGAGGCCGACCGCACCGGCGCCCTCGACGAGCAGCTTCTTGCGCTCGAGGCAGAGAACGAGAGCGTCCGAGATCTCTTCGTCCGTGACCTCGACGATGTCGTCGAGCGTACGGTCGAGGATCGAGCCCGGAAGCTCGCCGCGGGACTTGACCGAGATGCCGTCCGCGATTGTGAGACCCGGCTGACAGACGACGCCGACGATCCGCTGTCCCGGGCGCCGCTCTCGAAGTGCAAGCGAGATCCCTGCTGCTAGACCCCCGCCGCCGACCGGGATCAAGACCGTCGCGGCGTCGCGGGCTTGCTCCGCGAGCTCGAGCCCGATCGTCCCCTGGCCGGCGATCACCCGCGCGTCCTCGAAGGCGTGCACGAGCGTTGCCGCGGTGCGCGTGACGTGCTCCTGCGCCGCCGCCACCGCTCCCTCGAAACCGTCGCCGGCAAGCTCGACCTGCCCGCCATATGCGCGCGTGGCCTCGACCTTCGCCATCGGCGCGTCCTCGGGCATGAAGATCGTGGCGGAGATTCCCGCCTCCCGCGCGGCCCACGCGACGGCCTGTCCGTGGTTACCGGCGCTCGCAGCCACAACGCCCGCCGCACGCTCCTCGGGGGAAAGCGTCGAGATCGTGTTGTAGGCGCCGCGGATCTTGAACGAGCCCGTGCGCTGGAGGTTCTCGGCCTTGAGCAGCACGGTCCGGCCGGAGAGCCGCGAGAACGTCTCCGTCTGGTAGAGAGGCGTCTCGCGCGCGACCCCGGCCAAGCGGACGCTCGCAGCCTCGATGTCGGCAATCGTCGGCGCGTCAGCCAATCTTGAACACCTTCTCCATGATCTCGCGAACCGCGCTCAGCGGGTCGAGCTCGCGTCGCTCCACGGCCTGGAGCACGCGCTGGAGCTCGTGATCGTCCGCGACCGCGGCCTCGAGGTGCGTCTTCGCGCGACTCGAGGCAACGGCAAAGACCTCGCGAGAGAGATTCCTCCGCCTGCGCTCCTCGAGCTTGCCAGCGTGCGCGAGCGCGGCGCGATGCTCTTCCAGCTTCTCCCAGAGCTCCGGCACGTTTTGGCCATGGAGCGCCTCCGTCAAGATGATCGCCGGTCTGAAGGCCGGCTCGGCGAGTCCCACGATCGAACGCACCTCGTTGAGCATGGTCTTCGCCGCGGGATGATCCATCTTGTTGACGGCAATCACGTCCGGGATCTCCATGATCCCCGCCTTCAGCGCCTGCACGGAGTCGCCCGAGCCGGGCATGAGCACGAGCAGCACCGTGTCCGCGATCCCGGTGACCTCGACCTCGCTCTGTCCGGCGCCGACGGTCTCGACGAAGATCACGTCCTTCCCGGAAGCGTCCAGGAGCAGAACTGCTTGGAGTGTTGTCTCGGCCAGCCCGCCGAGGTGCCCGCGCGTGCCCATGGAGCGGATGAAGACCCCCGGATCGAGGAAGTGGTCCGCGAGCCGGATGCGATCGCCGAGGAGCGCTCCGCGCGAGAAGGGGCTGGACGGATCTACCGACACCACGCCGACGGTGCGATCGCCTGCCCTCAGATGTTCGACCAGCGCGCCAATCAGAGACGACTTGCCCACTCCTGGCGGGCCGGTGACTCCGATCACAACGGCCTTCCCCGTCTCCGGGTAGAGCTCGCGAACGAGCGGATACGCGACCGGATCGCCATTCTCGACCAAGGAGATTGCTCGAGCAAGCGCGCGGCGGTCTCCCGCTCGGACACCGCTCGTCAGCTCAGCAAGGGCCCATTCCTTCCGTGCCACGATGGGCAACTGTATGCGGTCGTCGTCAGGTAACCGACCGGCGCGCTGCTTTGGCCTCGTTCTCCCGCCGGATCTCGATCTCCTCCAGCAGGACGGCGATGCGCTCGAGCCCGGCCGCGGCCGAGCCCTCGCGTGGGGACTGGCGCGCCGGCGCAAGCGCTGGCGCGGGCGACAAAGGCTCACGCCGGACGCTGTCCAACGAGACGAGCATGCCCGCTGCCGCCTCGCCGTACGCCTCGAGCACGTGATCCTCGTCCACGCTATGCACCGGCAGCCATCGAGTGAGGAGGATCGCGAAGAGAGCACCGATCGCGCAGATCGCCGCTGCCGAGATCATGACCCAGCGTGCCCCCAACAAATCGACGAGCAGACCCGCGACGCCCATCGCAAGCCCGATGATCAGGAAGTTCGTGCTCATGATTGTCGACAGGGCACGTCCTCGGAACCGGTCAGGGGCGCCGCGCTGCACGAGAATCTGGTTGCAAATGATCGCCGCGCCGTTACCCGCCGCACCCCCGACGACAAAGGGCACCGCGACCCAGATCGCCGGACTGAGCGCAGCCCCTCCCCAGCCGAACGCCATCAGCGCGATCGAGCCCGCGTAGTTGCGGCGTAACCCGGCCTTGCCGAGCGCGGGCTCCGCCAAAAAGCTTCCCAGTACAAGGCCCAATCCGGTAGCGCCGATGATTATGCCGAAGCCGATCTCGCCGGCTCCTAGTGTGTCCCGCACGAAGAAGACCTCGGCGACGTTGATCGCCGCGCTCCCGAACCCGACGATGCTCCACACGATGAGGACGGTACGAAGTGGAAGAGCGGTCACGACTAGACGGGCGCCGTCGGCGACATCGCGCCAGTGGCCGCTCGTGATCGACTCTTCCGAGCGAAGCTGCGAATCGGCGATGCGGGCCACGAGCACTGCGGACACGAGGAACGTGACCGCGTTGACAGCGTAAGGAACCGACGGGCTCCACACCGAGACCAGCACGCCGCCCAGAACCGGGCCGACCATCCACGCCGCGTTCTCGATCGTCTGCAGCAGCGAGTTCGCGTTCGTGAGCTCGTCGTCCGGCACGAGGTTCGGGAGTCCGGCGTACGCCGCGGGCCTGAAGAACCCTGTCGCAACCCCGGCGACCCCGGCGAGGCCCACGATCGCGATGGGGCTGTCGACGAAGGGGAGCGCGGCGAACACTGCGACGCGCGCGAGGTCCGAGGCGATCATCAGACGACGGCGCGAGAAGCGGTCGAACAGCGGCCCCAGGAGGAGGCCGACGAGGACGATCGGCAGAAAGTCCGCGATGAGGAGCACTGCGACCCACACGCCCGAGTCGGTGCGCGCGTAGATGTCCAGCGTCAGCGCGATTGCGGCGAGATACGTCCCGATCCCGGATCCGGCGGTCGCGAGGAAGAGGAGGCCGAACGACGGCGAACGGCGCAGCAGGCCAAGACGGCGAGTGCTCTCCACGGCGTCGTTGACGCTACCACCTGCTCCGGCTTCTCTCTACGGCCTTTCAGGGCCTGTCCAACGCAGGCATGGCGGAAAGGTTCCCGTCCCGGAGCGGCCCTCGCTGGCGGCTTCTCAGCCTCGTAGAGCAGTCGCCATCCGACCGGCGACGATGCGTGCGAGCCGCAGCTCCTCCACCTTCTGTGGCGGAACGAGCGCCGAGCCGACGATCACGGTCGCCTGCGCTCGCGAGCGCAACATGGCAACGAGGTCGACGTATACCGGCACCTTGCCTTGTGCGGTCATCGCCGACAGCGTGACGCGATACGCGACGGAGCGCTCGGCCAGACGCGGGAACGAGACCTTCCGAAGCGAGACGAGGTCGACTCCCTGCTTCGCGAACTCCTGGCGAAGGAGCTCGGTCGCGCACTTCGTTCCGGCCGCGCCGGTCGAGCGTCGCCAAGACGCGGAGGCGTCGGCGACCGACTCGTAGACCTGCGCGGCCGAGCTCACAAACCCCACTCCGAGGACGAACTGCCGTCCCTCGGCGTCTCCGGTGAGCGTGAGCTCCGACTCACCGACCGACGCGGCGCAGTCGACGTGCGGGTCTGCGGCGCCGGAGAGCTGCGGCTGGAAGCCCGCTGGGAGGTCCGTCCGCTTCACGAGCATCGCTCGTGCGCGAGCGTTATCAGCCTTGGTGAGCCGCTTCTGCGGATCCTGATGCGTTGCCAGAGCGCTCGCGCTCAGCGCGAGGAAGGCGAGCAGGGCAGAGACGGCGAGGAACGAGCGCATCTGTTCCATGCTAGAGGCTTGCTGTGAGATGGCGCGCAGCCGGGGACGGTCACGACCAGGCCGGGCGACGCACCCACTCGTCGTGCAGGCTGGTAAGCCTGGACGACGAGGGAGGGTGGCGATCCGGCGCAGTGTCGTGGCCGTCATCCGGCCCCGCCGTGAATCTCACAGCAAGCCTCTACCCGGGCGGCTCGTACGCCAGGTTCGGCCGAAGCCAGCGCTCGGCCTCGGCGAGCTCGATGCCCTTCCGGCGCGCGTAGTCCTCCACCTGGTCCCGCCCGATGCGCCCCACCGAGAAGTAGCGCACCTGCGGATGGCCGAAGTAGAGGCCACTCACGCTCGGCGGCGGTGTCATGGCGTACGACTCGGTGAGTCCGATCCCGATGCGCTCGGCGTCGAGCAGCGCGAAGAGCGCGCGCTTCTCCGAATGGTCGGGGCACGCGGGATACCCGTAGGCGGGACGGATGCCGCGGAACCGCTCGCGGAGCAACGCCTCCCCGGAAAGCTGCTCGCCCGGCGCATACCACTCGTGGCGTGCCTGCTGGTGCAGCCATTCCGCGAACGCCTCGGCGAGCCGGTCTGCGAGCGCGCGCACCATGATCGAGCGGTAGTCGTCCAGCTCCGCGCTGAACCGGTCCGCCAGCTCTTCCGCCCCGTGGATCGAGACGGCGAAGGCGCCCACATGGTCGGTAAGACCGGTGTCGGCCGGCGCCACAAAATCGGCGAGCGAGCGGTTCGGCCGCGAGTCCTCGTGCGAGGCCTGCTGCCGGAGCATCGGAAAGTGGAGGCATCCGTCCAGGACGAGATCGTCCTCCTCCGCCCGAGCCGGCCAGAAGCCGTACACGCCGCGAGCCTGGAGCGACCCGTTGGCGATGACGTCGTCGAGAAGCTGCTTGGCGGCCGCAAAGAGCTCCCGCGCCGCCTCGCCCTTCTCCGGATCGTCGAGGATCGCGGGGAAGCGACCCTTGAGCTCCCAGGCGTGGAAGAAGAAGGTCCAGTCGACGTACTCCCGGAGGACGGCGATGTCGGCCTCGACCAACCGCGAGCCGAGTACCGCGGGTACCGCCAGGTCCTCCTCGTGCCAGTCGATTCGCGTCCGATTGACTCGCGCGTCTCCGATCGGCAGCAACGGCTTGCGGCTCTTGTCGGCGTGCAGGGTTCGGAGGCGCTCCTGCTCGGCACGGTTCTCCGTGTCCAGCCGCGCACGGCGGACGCCGTCCATCAGGTCCCCCACGACTCCGACGACCCGCGACGCGTCGAGCACGTGCAGCGTCGGGCGGCCGTATTCGGGGGCGATCCGCACCGCGGTGTGCTGCTTGGAGGTCGTCGCGCCCCCGATCAGGAGCGGCAGTTCGATCCCACGTCGCTCCATCTCCTTGGCGACGTGCACCATCTCGTCGAGCGAGGGCGTGATCAGGCCCGAGAGGCCGACGATGTCGCAGTCCTCCTCGAGGGCGGTATCGAGAATCCGATCCGCGGCCACCATCACCCCGAGGTCGATCACCTCGTAGCCGTTGCAGCCGAGGACGACGCCGACGATGTTCTTGCCGATGTCGTGCACGTCGCCCTTGACGGTGGCGAGCACGATCCGGGTCGCCCTCGAGGCGCTGGTCTTCTCTGCCTCCATGAAGGGCTCCAGGTAGGCGACCGCCCTCTTCATCACCCGCGCGCTCTTGACCACCTGCGGCAGGAACATCTTCCCCGAGCCGAACAGGTCGCCGACGATCTTCATCCCTTCCATCAGCGGTCCCTCGATGACGTCGAGTGGGCGCCCGGCGGCCGCCCTCGCCTCCTCGGTGTCCTCCTCGATGAAGTCGACGATTCCCTGCACGAGCGCCTGCGCGAGCCGTTCCTGCACCGGCGCCTCGCGCCAAGAGAGATCGAGCTCCCGCTCGGTTGCACCGCCGGTGACCGTCCGGGCTCGATCCACCAACCGTTCCGTCGCATCGGGGCGGCGGTCGAAGAGCACGCTCTCGACGCGCTCCAGGAGGTCGGCCTCGATGTTCTCGTACACCGCCAGCTGTCCCGCGTTCACGATGCCCATGCCGAGCCCTGCGCGGATCGCGTGGTACAGGAACGCCGCGTGCATCGCCTCGCGGACGGCGTCGTTCCCGCGAAAGGCGAACGAGAGATTCGAGATGCCGCCCGACACGAGTGCACCAGAACAGCGCTCTTGCAGCAGCGGGATGGCCTCGATGAACGACTTGGCGAAACGT
This sequence comes from Actinomycetota bacterium, assembly GCA_013811645.1. Lineage (GTDB taxonomy): Bacteria > Actinomycetota > Thermoleophilia > Gaiellales > Gaiellaceae > GMQP-bins7. Next base: position 17,666 of record JACCUU010000041.1, read on the forward strand.
GCGTGCTCCTCGATCCCCGTGGCGACAGCGAGGACATTCGGGTCGAGGATGATGTCCTCCGGCCGGAACCCGGCCTCGGCGATCAGGAGATCGTAGGCGCGGCCGAGAATCTCGACCTTCCGCACGACGGTCTCGGCCTGGCCGCTCTCGTCGAAGGCCATGATCACGACACCCGCGCCGTAGCGACGGATCGTCCGCGCCTGCTCGAGAAAGACCTCCTCACCCTCCTTCAGCGAGATCGAGTTGACGATCCCCTTGCCCTGGAGGCACTTGAGCCCGGCCTCGAGCGCCGAGAAGCGCGAGCTGTCGACCATGATCGGCAGGCGCGCGGCCTCCGGCTCCGTGGCGATCAGGTTGAGGAACGTGGTCATCGCCTCCTCGGCGTCGAGCAGGTCGGCGTCCATGTTCACGTCGAGCAGGTTCGCCCCGCCGCGCACCTGTTCGAGCGCCACGTCGACCGCGCGCTGGTAGTCGTCGGCTTCGACCAGGCGGCGGAACTTCGCGGAGCCGGTCACGTTCGTCCGCTCGCCCACCATGACGAAGCCGGTGTCGGGGCCGACGATGAACGGCTCGAGACCAGAGAATCGCGGTAGCCGCGAGGGCTCGGGCACGCGCCGCGGCGGGAGCCCTTCGACCGCTCTCGCGATCTCGCGCGTGTGCTCCGGCGTCGTCCCGCAGCAGCCGCCGACGAGATTGAC